>NZ_QSNX01000003.1:0-1337 GCF_009498575.1 Rahnella sp. RcJ3 | reverse complement strand
ATAAACTGCATGCTGGACTGATGATGGTCATTGTTGTGTGCGCTGCACGCATCTTCTGCGATCACCAGTTCATAGCCGTTAAATATTATGATCCCAGACTTAGGCCATTTAACTATTAAGTAATAACACGGTGATTGTGATTGGTTTTACACTTCAAACAAACTTGCGCCAAAGGAGTCACCAAGATATAGAACCACTATCAGCCATTATCACCGATGAGAAAATTTAAGCTCTACAATTATTTAAGCAGGGTTTAAGGCGTAAACCGTTAGCTGACCTATTACTGCTAACAAATCTTTTCAAAGGCGCTATGCGTTGTTCATAGTGAGGTTTCATTATGGTGATCGCAGGTCTAACAGCGAAAAGAAACGGAATCTACAAATGTTCGATGAAAGCTGAAGGGCGGTGTAACACAAAAGGACTTAGTCGCCGTCAAACAGACCGCGCATTGGTTCACGAACTTCTCTACAACACCAATCGCTTTTCTTTGAAACAGCCGAAGGATTCAGAGATGGGTAAACTACAGTCTCAACTTACTGAATTTATTTAGAGAAGAGAAAATCTTTTGAAGTTGGCTGAGTTATCAGGTGACATAGAGTCATCAGCAAAACGACTACGTGAACTCAATACGCAAATTAAGGATGCTGAAAGGTCTGTAGCAGAGAGTCACCAGCGGGAATCCTTATCTCAACTCGAAACTATAAGTCATCTTGACCTAACAACTAAGCCCGACCGCATCGAAGCACAAATCATCATTAAACGCCTTATCAAAGAAATCAGAATCAATACCAACATGAAGCAATGTGACATCGAATTTCACAATGGCTATAAGTTCTTTAATTATCCGTTATGGCGTGAAGATTTTGACGGAGCAAGTTGGGTGAATTTTTTCCTGTTGCTGGGAGAGAAGGAATACACGTTTACGGGGGCGGAGGGCGCCAGCACCGGTATCACTGAGCGTGTTACTGACTTTGTGCAGGGTAAGCCGTCTGGCGGTCAGGTTGATGACCGTTTGTTTCCAGAGGTTGAACCTGATTATACAAATACGACCGGTGACGAATGAAAATAACACATAAAGATTTTTACCTTGAAGTAACCAAGAAGCAGGATGAACTTTGCACCCTGATACCTGCTGAGTTTTGGCCTGAAGTGAAGCGTCTCATTGGCAATTCTCCAAACCACGGAGACGTTAAAGAGATGTTCTCAACTGTTATGCCAGAGCAGATTGGTAGCTGGCGCAAACGCGAGCCTGAAGAATGGTGAATAGACCCTAGTTTCCTAGACTGTTCCGTGCCTCATGAACCAGGCACTTTCATAAACTGCAGGGGGTTGATCCT
>NZ_QSNX01000029.1:0-38929 GCF_009498575.1 Rahnella sp. RcJ3 | reverse complement strand
GTTTTTAATCTTTCCGACCCGGTCACTTCGTGATGTTGTTCACGTTGTTCCCTGTCGATGGAGCGGCATTATAGGGATCCGAATTTTTTGCACAAGCCTTTTTTCCAATAAAAGGATCGACTGCGTATTTTTCGACCCCTTCGCAGAGATCTCACCCGATCTGCTGCTTTTAACGCCGATCTTATCGCCCCTCAATTGGTATTTCCCCCGACCCGAACTATATTGCCAAGATTAATACTCACTTACGGGGTACTTCAGATGTCTCAGACTTTACGTTCTTATCAGGGATTAACACCAACATTGGGTGAAAGAGTGATGGTGGATCCCTCAAGCGTGGTGATTGGCGATGTGGATCTGGCTGATGACGTCAGTATCTGGCCACTGGTTGTGATACGTGGTGATGTGAATAATGTGGTTATCGGCTGTCGGACTAATGTGCAGGATGGAAGTGTGCTCCATGTGACTCATCAGTCACGACATAATCCCGAGGGGCACCCTCTTATTATTGGGGAAGACGTCACTGTCGGGCATAAGGCGATGCTGCATGGTTGCACGATCGGAAACAGAGTTTTGGTCGGAATGGGATCAATACTGCTGGATGGGGCTATCGTCGAAGACGATGTCATGATTGGCGCAGGCAGTCTGGTTCCACCTGGGAAAACACTCGAAAGTGGCTACCTCTATTTAGGAAGTCCTGTTAAGCAGATACGAGAACTGACTTCTGATGAACTCGCAGGACTGACATACTCTTCTAATAATTATGTGACATGGAAAGATCTCTATCTTTCACAGGAGCAATAAGAAGCGTACTGCCTGAACAGTAATAAATCTGATTGTTCAGGCATTTCACAATCACCCCAGCAAGTCTTTCTTTAGCTCCTCAAGCACTGGTTCTATTTGGGGCATCACCCCATGCCACAGATAAAAAGCGTGCGCTGCCTGCCCCACCAGCATCCCCAGCCCGTCTGCATAATGAGTTACCCCATTATTTTTCGCCCAGGTGATAAAAGGCGTTAAACCCGACTGATAAAACATGTCGTAGACGCGGGTCTGCGTCGTCAGCACACTTTCGGGGATCTCTGGGATCTGACCTTTAATACCCGATGCAGTAGCATTAATGATCAGATCGAAAGATTCATCAGCCAGATCGGCCAAAGCAATAGCCCGGATATTCCCTTTCTTTTCGAAAATATGGCTCAGGTGCTGTGCGCGTTCAAACGTCCGGTTAGTAACAACAACCGGGCAGCCATAGTACAGTAAAGGAAGTATCACCCCACGCGCAGCGCCACCAGCACCAATCAGAAGAACCCGGTCCCCTCGCTTTAAAAGCGCCAGCCGCTCAAGATCATTCAACATGCCGATGCCGTCGGTGTTATCCCCAAGCAATCGCCCATCTTCGAACTTTTTAAGCGTATTCACAGCACCCGACATGGCAGCCCGCTCGGTCAGCTCATCTGACTCAGCAAAAGCGCGCTCTTTGAAAGGTACCGTAATATTTGCCCCCAGCGCTCCGTTTTCAAAAAAGGAACGCAACGTCTCTTCAAACGCTTCTTGCGGGGCCAGAACCGTGCCATATGTGTGATCGATCCCCGTCTGACGGGCGAAAAGCGCATGAATGCGAGGGGATTTGCTATGGCCGATCGGATTTCCAAATACCGCAAAAGATGGCGTGACTTTCATTTGTTAACCTTGACGAATAAGGTTGCCAGTGAGGGCATCCCGAATTTCAGATGGATTATCTCTTCCTCCTACATCGCCATCCAGAACGGGAAAATCTTTCCCAAACTGAAGCCTGACTTCTTCAGACAAACGGCAAGGAGGTTGCCCGTTCAGGTTCGCACTGGTTGAAACCAGTGGTTTTCCAAATTTTTGGCAGAGTTCTTTTACCAGAGGATGGTCTGTGACACGCACCGCCAGCGAAGTGAAACGGCCGGTAAGCCAATCAGGTGTCGAGGGTTTTGCAGGCATAACCCAGGTAACGGGGCCTGGCCAGAATGAAACGACATGCGCAAGCTGTTGCTCCGTTAAAGATGAGTCATCAATATAAGGAAGGAGCTGCTGATAATTGTCAGCAATCAGAATGAGTCCTTTATCTTTTGGACGTTTTTTCAGCGCCAGCAATGCCTCGACGGCTTGTTCGCTATCTGGGTCACACCCCAACCCGAAAACCGCTTCCGTTGGATAAGCAATAACATGTTGTCCGTGAAGCGCCTCAAGCACTGCACTGAATGATTTTTCTGTCTCTTTATTCATCTTGTTCGTTATCTTTTATTTCTACGGCTTTGCCGCACAATTTACTGGCACAGAATAACTTAATCCCCTGAGCCGTTTTCTTTTCCATCAACAATGGGTAATGGCAATGAACACATTCTCCTGCAACTGGCTTATTATTGATGGCAAACTGACATTCCGGGTAACGATCACAGGCGTGGAATACTTTGCCAAAACGTGATTTGCGCTGTAACAGATGACCCTTTCCACATTGCGGGCAGCCCAGAGTAGTTTCTTCTGGCTTATCGATAGCTTCAATATGATCGCATTCAGGATACTGACTGCAACCAATGAACATGCCGTAACGCCCCTGCCGCAGCACCAAAGTGGAGTCACATTCAGGGCATGCCTGTCCTTCCAGGATTTTCACAATATGCCCATCCGCCTGTGATTTCAGGGGACGAACATACTGACATTGCGGGTAGGATGAACAACTGAGAAAGGGGCCGTGACGACCACTACGGATCACCAAATCGGCCCCGCATGCTGGACAGGATCCATTTTGCTTATCAGCAAAAAGTGCTGCTTTTGTCATATGTTACGTTTTACCTGTTATCTCTTAGTGCAGATAACCTTCATTAACTTCAAATAATAGCTCTTCCATTTGCTGATACGCTCTTTCATATCCGGGAATATTAAACAGAACCATCAGCACGACCCACTTCAGATCTTCAAGATCGAATTCTTCAGTGTCCAGAGCCATAACACGATCGATAACCATCTCTCTGGTATCGAAATTCAATACTTTGATTTGTTCCAGAAACAGCAAAAAACCACGACAACTGCTATCTAACCGACTCGTTTCCTCATCGGTATACACACGTAATGCTGAAGGATCAGAATCCAGCATATAAGATGGGGTTCCACCCTCTTGCATATCCGCAAGTTTTTCAAGCCAATTCAGCGCATTGTGAATATCAGCCCGGTGAAAACCAGCCTCGGCCAAGTCATCCGTTAACCTATCCTCGTCAACATTCATCTCCGCTTCGTTGTGAATGTAAGTTTCAAATAAGTACATTAGTACGTCGAACATGGCTTGCCCTCTTAATTCGGACATAGCCGCCGGGTACAGCTGCGATCCATCCTGCTAACTCCAGTTCGAGTAGTTTACCTACAACTTCTGGCACAGGTTGGCCGGCACGTTCGGCGACGACGTCAACAGATGTCACCTCATATTCTACGTTAGCCAACACATCAGCAAATGGCAATTCAACTTCGCTATCTGGCGCACAAATATTCACCTCTGACGCATCAGAGTGACCATCCGGAGGCATTTTCAAGGATTCTGACGCTTTGATATTTGGAAACCAGGTCAGCCCGCTTCCTATATGTTCGGCGATATCATTGGGCTCAGTCACCAGATAAGCGCCCTGCTGAATAAGCCAGTGTGTTCCTTCGCAGGTTGCACTTCCCAGCGGGCCTGGCAACGCGAACACTTCCCTTCCTTGCTCCAGTGCATAGCGTGCAGTAATCAATGAGCCGCTGCGCAGCGTGGCTTCGATAACAAGTACACCCGCACTCAACCCGCTGATAACCCGGTTACGGCGGGGAAAGTGGGCTGCTAAAGGCGGCGCAGTCACCAGATGTTCTGAAACCAGAGCTCCTCCCTGCTCGAGGATGCGATCTGCGAGCTTCAGATGACAGGGTGGATAGCGCTTCATCAGTCCGCTTCCCAACACAGCAATCGTCTTACCCTGAGCTTCTAGTGTTGCCTTATGGCTGATTCCATCAATTCCCATTGCCAGACCGCTTGTCACGGTAAAACCACTGCTGACCAGGCCCCCTGCAAATACCTGTGCATATTGTTCGCCATAATGTGAGTAATCGCGGCTTCCCACCATCGCTATTTGCGGGGATAGCAGTAATTCAGCGGCTCCTTCTGCGAACAAAATCAGAGGCGGGGAGGATATTTGTGCTAATAGCGGGGAATAAAACTCGCTACCAAAAGTAATAAGATGACAATTCTCTCCTTCCAGCCATTTCAATGATTCAACTAACCAGCGCTGATTAATATGCTGAAAATCGGCTATTTGTTCGGGGAGAAGCCCACTGTTTGCTAATTCTGAGGACGAATAAATGCCCCGGCAGAATAAGGTCTGAATGATCCCCATAGCGTGATGAGGATCGAGGCGTTTTACCACCGACAAACGTATCCATGCTTCCTGTAATGTCATTATCCATTCCCTTCTCAAGGCCTTTCAGCGACTGATACAATTGGCAGAGGATGCTGTCAATCTGGGCAGGAAATGTCTAGAATAGAGTCTATATATCTTCAATCAATTGAATAAAGATCCAGAAAAATATGTCCGTATTACAGATATTACATTTCCCAGACGAGCGGCTTCGCATAACGGCAAAACCGGTCAAAGAAGTTAACGCTGAAATCCAGCAGATCGTGGATGATATGTTTGAAACCATGTATGCAGAGGAAGGCATTGGCCTTGCTGCAACTCAGGTCGATATTCATCAGCGTATCATCGTGATTGATGTCTCTGAAAACCGCGACGAGCGTCTGGTTCTCATCAACCCTGAATTGCTGGAAAAGAGCGGCGAAACCGGGATTGAAGAAGGCTGTCTGTCGATCCCTGATCAACGGGCGCTGGTGCCGCGTGCTGAAAAAGTAAAAATCCGCGCGCTTGACCGTGACGGTAAAACCTTCGAGCTCGAAGCCGATGATCTGCTGGCAATTTGTATCCAGCATGAAATGGATCATCTGGTAGGTAAATTATTCGTGGATTACTTGTCTCCGTTGAAACGTCAGCGTATTCGCCAGAAAATGGAAAAAATGGCCAAGCTGAACGCACGGGCTGACTAATATTCGTGTAACACAGGACACTGCTTTGCGAATCATATTTGCCGGTACTCCGGACTTTGCAGCGCGTCATCTTGACGCGCTTTTATCATCAGAACATCAGGTTGTCGGTGTTTTCACTCAGCCCGATCGCCCTGCTGGCCGCGGTAATAAACTTACCGCAAGTCCGGTTAAAGTTCTGGCTCAAACCCACGACATCCCGGTTTTCCAGCCTAAATCCTTGCGCCCGGAAGAGAATCAGTCTCTGGTTTCCGCGCTTGAGGCGGACATTATGGTAGTCGTTGCTTATGGTTTGATCCTGCCAAAAGCCGTGCTTGATATGCCGAAATTGGGCTGCATCAATGTGCATGGCTCATTATTGCCACGCTGGCGTGGCGCAGCACCGATTCAGCGATCTCTTTGGGCAGGTGATACAAAAACAGGTATCACCATCATGCAGATGGATGTCGGCCTTGATACCGGCGATATGCTGCACAAAGTAGAATGTGACATTCTCCCCGAGGATACCAGCGCATCGCTTTACAACAAGCTGGCTGAGCTGGGCCCACAGGGTATGCTTGAAACATTACAGCAGTTGGCGAACGGCTCAGCAAAACCTGAAGTTCAAAGCGAAGAGCACGTAACCTACGCTGAGAAACTCAGCAAGGAAGAAGCCCGCTTAGACTGGAATCTATCGGCCGAACAACTTGAACGCTGTATTCGTGCATTTAACCCATGGCCCGTCAGCTTCTTTATGATTGATGATCAGCCTGTGAAAGTCTGGCAGGCTGAATGTCTGTCAGGAAAAAGCAGCGCTGCACCCGGGACTATTGTTGCTGCCGACAAAAAGGGTATTCAGATTGCAACATCCGATGGCATCCTGAACATCACCCAGTTACAACCCTCAGGTAAAAAAGCAATGTCCGCACAGGATTTGCTGAACTCTCGTCGCGAATGGTTTATCGAAGGCACGCGTTTAGCCTGACCATAACGACTACGCCCGATATTTCGTCGGGCCTTATCTCTTTGATAATGCTGGCTCCGGTCAGCTTTTTTGACTATGAAAACAGCCTATAATCTCCGTAGCATTGCCGCTCAAGCCATCAGCCAGGTTTTGGACAAAGGATTATCCCTGTCCACTGTTCTTCCTGGTCTGCAGAAAAACGTCTCAGAAAAAGATCGCGGACTCCTTCAGGAGCTGTGCTTTGGTACGCTTCGCGTCCTCCCACAGTTGGAATGGTGCTTGCAGCAACTGATGGCAAAACCTCTCACTGGTAAGCAAAGAACATTGCATTACTTACTGATGGTGGGTCTGTATCAGCTGATCCATACCCGGATTCCGGCACACGCCGTACTGGCTGAAACTGTTGACGGTGCCGTTGCGCTAAAACGCCCTCAGTTAAAAGGTCTGATCAACGGCGTGTTGCGTCAGTTTCAGCGGCAGCAGGAAGAATTGCTTCAACGCATGGCCAACAATGACAGCCGCCATCTCCACCCGAGCTGGCTTCTTAACCGCCTGAAAAAAGCTTACCCCACTGACTGGGAAAGTATCGTTGATGCCAATAATCAAAGGCCGCCGATGTGGCTGCGCGTCAACAGGCAGCATCACACACGCGACGAGTACCTACACCTGTTAAACGAAGTACACATCGAAGCAGTTCCGCATCCGGAATACCGCGATGCATTACGGCTGAACACGCCATGTCAGGTAAACCTTCTTCCGGGATTCACAGAAGGCTGGGTCACCGTTCAGGATGCTTCGGCACAAGGCAGTGTTGATCTGCTGGATCCACAGAATGGCGAATTGATCCTCGACTTATGTTGCGCGCCGGGCGGGAAAACTACCCATATTCTGGAAGCTGCACCTAAAGCGCATGTTCTCGCTGTTGATGTGGATGAGCAACGTTTGAAACGTGTTCATGAAAACCTTCAGCGTTTGAAACTCAGCGCGGAAGTGAAGCAAGGCGATGGGCGCGAGCCGCAGATGTGGGCAGGTGATCGCATTTTCGACCGCATTCTTCTCGATGCCCCCTGTTCAGCGACGGGCGTTATCCGCCGGCATCCTGACATCAAATGGCTGCGCAGAGACAGTGATATTGCCGAACTCGCCAGCCTCCAAAAAGAAATTCTTGATGCCATCTGGCCACGGCTAAAAAGTAAAGGGATCATGGTGTACGCCACCTGTTCGATTTTGCCGGATGAAAACTGCCAGCAAATAGCCTCATTCCTCGAATCACATCAGGATGCTACGCTGGTTGAAACCGGAACGATGGAAAAACCGGGCCGACAGAATCTTCCACATCCTGAAGATGGCGATGGATTCTATTACGCTAAACTTGTTAAAAGCTGAATATCTCGTATTAGTGCTGTTTACTCAGGCTAATACCTTCGAGGCAAAGCAGAGAGTCATATGAAAATAATCATTCTCGGGGCCGGGCAAGTTGGCGGAACACTTGCCGAAAACCTGGTAGGTGAAAACAACGACATCACGGTTGTCGACACGAATACCATCCGGCTGCGTCAGCTTCAGGATAAGTTTGACCTGCGTGTAGTCCAGGGGCACGGTTCTCACCCTCGTGTACTTCGCGAAGCCGGCGCCGAAGATGCAGATATGCTGGTGGCTGTGACGAATTCCGATGAAACTAATATGGTCGCCTGCCAGATTGCCTATTCACTGTTTAACACACCAAACCGCATTGCCCGTATCCGTTCAACTGAATATATCCGTGAATCTGAAAAACTTTTCCATCCGGAAGCCGTGCCTATCGACCACCTGATTTCTCCGGAGCAACTGGTCACGGATTATATCTACAAACTCATTGAGTATCCGGGTGCACTACAGGTGGTGAATTTCGCAGAAGGCAAAGTCAGTATTGCGGCGGTAAAAGCCTATTACGGTGGGCCTTTAGTCGGTAATGCACTCTCTTCAATGCGTGAACACATGCCGCACATTGAAACGCGGGTTGCAGCCATTTTCCGCCAGGATCGTCCTATTCGCCCCCAGGGTTCAACCATTATCGAAGCCGGTGATGAAGTATTCTTTGTGGCTGCTTCTCAGCATATCCGTGCAGTCATGAGCGAGCTTCAGAGGCTCGAAAAGCCTTATAAACGAATCATGATCGTAGGTGGCGGCAATGTCGGGGCGGGGCTTGCACAACGGCTAGAGAAGAATTACAGCGTAAAACTCATCGAGCGGGATCAGCAGCGAGCCGCAGAGCTTGCAGAGATATTGCAAGATACGATTGTCTTCTACGGTGATGCCTCGGATCAGGAATTGCTGGCTGAAGAGCATATTGAACAAGTGGATGTATTCATCGCTATTACCAATGATGATGAAGCGAACATCATGTCCGCAATGCTGGCCAAGAGGATGGGCGCGAAAAAGGCGATGGTTCTCATCCAGCGCAGTGCATATGTCGATTTGGTGCAGGGCAGCGTCATCGATATTGCAATTTCGCCTCAGCAGGCAACGATTTCAGCGTTGCTTGGACACGTCAGAAAAGCAGACATCGTCAGTGTTTCATCGCTGAGACGCGGTGTCGCGGAAGCCATTGAAGCAATTGCACATGGCGATGAGACAACATCAAAAGTTGTGGGTCGTACCGTGGAACAAATCAAACTGCCACCCGGTACAACGATTGGGGCTATTGTGCGCGGTAATGAGGTTATTATTGCCAACGGCACCAGCAGGATCCAACAGGGTGACCATGTTGTGATGTTTATTACCGATAAGAAGTTTGTCAGGGATGTTGAACGGCTGTTCCAGCCAAGCCCATTCTTCTTATAAATTGCACCTTTTGTTAATCGAATTTAGCGTTAATTGAGTTTCAGATGAGAAGTTTTGTAGCGAAGACCCTGCAAATGGTCTTTACTTGGTTTGACATATTTGATGAATTTGCCAAGGAGTATTTATGAGTTTTATGAAAGAGTTTCGTGAGTTTGCCATGCGCGGCAACGTGGTCGACCTGGCAGTCGGTGTTATCATCGGCGCCGCTTTTGGCAAAATAGTATCGTCATTTGTCGCTGATATTATTATGCCACCGCTAGGCTTGCTGATTGGCGGAGTTGATTTTAAGCAGTTTGCTTTTGTCCTCAGGGAGGCCCAGGGAGCAGCACCCGCAGTAGTCATGCATTACGGGGTATTCATTCAGAACGTGTTTGATTTCATCATTGTTGCACTGGCCATATTCTGCGCAATTACCTTGATGAATAAAATGCGTCGTAAGCAGGAAGATAAGCCCGCTGCACCACCTAAACCAACAGCGGAAGAAACTCTGTTAGCGGAAATTCGTGATTTGCTGAAAGAGCAGCAGGCACCGAAACTGTAATTCTGCTTAGACTGATTAGAAGGGCAGTGTTGAATACTCAAACGAACACTCAACACTGCCCTCCAGATAATTCCCCTTCCCATTTTTCTCTTTGCGACGGTAGCTCCCTTTCCCTTTTTGATTTTTCTCAACACGCTGTTTGAACAGTGGATCATGAAGAAGCGCTTGTAACGCGTTATTCTGAATGATGCCTTTTTGATGCTTATAATGGCTCATAAAACCTCGATATGATTAATAGTAGTGAACAAAATGCGCACACATCATACTGCTATAATCCTGACTATGAAAGTGGCTATTATACGACCAGAACATTCAAGCTACTTTACCCGCTCCATCCTCTAATGCTTCTAAAATAGAGCAACTTACGCTCGTATGTGAGGAGCCACAACAAGCGGCACTCAATCTTTGCAGGGATTCACGCATCTGATTAAGCTCCTTTAATTTAAGCTCAACCTCTGCGAGTCGTTCATCCACAATAGACTTTGACTCCTGACAAGTATGATGCAAAGGATCGATTCGAATAGAAAGTAACTCCTTGATTGCATCAAGCGTAAAACCTGTAGATTTGGCATAGCGGATGAAGCGTAAGCGCTGCACATCGCTTTCATCATATTGCCGATAACCTGATGTATTACGTGTGCCCGTTCCCATCATTCCCTGCTTTTCATAGTAACGAATAGTATCTGTGGACACGCTGGCCAGCCTGGCAAGTTCACCAATTTTATACATGTCTATTTCCCTCTCAATTTATCCTTCAGTGCATTTTTGTAATGCCCCCGAAGAAAGTCAGTGTTCATACCTGCCTGCTGTAAACGCATTTGTAAAACCTTCAGACGCTTTTCTGCGGGAAGAAACTTTGGATCATCACTGTCTAATATGTTCAGTAGATGATCCAAATCGATCGCCTCTTTTCGATCCTGCAACTCAGGCGGCAAATAGCCTGCATTTTTCAAGATACGATAGGACGTTCTGAGCTCCTCCGGAACTGCGCTCTCGTCATCAATGATAACGGGACGCCCATTTCCAGGAAGGTTATCAAATTCACCCTTTTCCTGAGCATCTTTGATGTGCTTTTCAACCCACTGATCAATTAGAAACATGATTTCGCCTTTGTCACATTGAACGGGCCATCTTAGATCATAGCTGGAAGCGACGCGCTGGAAAAGAGAGTGGAATTTAGCATGGTGAAAACTGGGAAGAAAAGGTTTAGAAACGTGAATTTTAGATGTAAAAAAACCGGGCAAAAGCCCGGTTTTTTCATGCATCTACAGATTATTCAGCAGTTGCTACTTCTGCTTTTGACTCTGCACGATCAACGAGCTCGATGTATGCCATCGGCGCATTGTCGCCTGCACGGAAGCCACACTTAAGAATACGAGTGTAACCACCAGCACGGCTCGCGAAACGCGGACCCAGTTCATTAAACAGTTTTGCCACGATCTCGTTATCACGAGTACGGGCGAATGCCAGACGACGATTTGCAACATTGTCGGTCTTGGCAAGAGTAATCAGCGGCTCAACAACGCGACGCAGCTCTTTCGCTTTCGGCAGGGTCGTCTTGATGATCTCATGACGAACCAAAGAGCCGGCCATGTTACGGAACATAGCCTGTCGGTGGCTGCTGTTACGGTTCAGTTGACGACCACTCTTACGATGGCGCATGACCTTATCCTTCTCAGTAAAACCTTAACCTGTGATCCGGTTACTCGTCAGCAATACTTGCTGGTGGCCAGTTTTCCAGGCGCATGCCCAGAGACAAACCACGGGACGCAAGTACGTCTTTGATCTCAGTAAGAGATTTTTTACCCAGGTTAGGTGTTTTAAGTAACTCAACCTCGGTACGCTGTACCAGATCACCGATGTAGTGGATTGCTTCTGCTTTAAGGCAGTTAGCAGAGCGGACAGTCAATTCCAGATCGTCAACAGGGCGCAGCAGGATTGGATCGAATTCCGGCTTCTCTTCTTTGACTTCCGGTTGACGTACATCACGTAAATCAACGAAAGCTTCAAGTTGTTCAGCAAGAATGGTTGCCGCACGACGAATCGCCTCTTCAGGATCGATCGTACCGTTGGTTTCCATTTCGATAACCAGCTTGTCCAAATCAGTACGCTGTTCTACACGCGCTGCTTCAACATTGTAGGCAATTCGCTCTACAGGGCTGTAGCATGCGTCTACTAACAGACGACCAATTGGGCGCTCATCTTCTTCCGAATGAATTCGGGCAGACGCCGGCACATAACCACGACCGCGCTGAACTTTGATACGCATGCTAATTGCAGCGTTCTCATCGGTCAGGTGGCAGATGACATGTTGCGGCTTGACGATTTCGACATCACCATCATGGGTAATGTCGGCTGCAGTCACAGGGCCAATGCCAGACTTATTCAGGGTAAGAATAACTTCATCTTTCCCTTGAACTCTCACCGCCAGCCCTTTCAGGTTGAGCAGGATCTCCAGGATATCTTCCTGTACGCCTTCTTTGGTGCTGTACTCATGCAGTACACCATCAATCTCAACCTCGGTCACCGCGCAACCCGGCATGGATGAAAGCAGAATACGGCGCAGTGCGTTGCCTAAAGTATGGCCAAAGCCACGTTCTAAAGGCTCAAGGGTCACCTTGGCGTGCGTCGAACTGACTTGCTCGATATCTACCAGGCGCGGTTTTAGAAACTCTGTCACAGAACCCTGCATTGTGTCCTCTCTTTGGTACTAAGCTTTACTTGGAGTAAAGCTCGACGATCAGGTGTTCGTTAATGTCGGAAGACAGATCAGTACGTTCAGGCATACGCTTGAACACACCTTCCATCTTAGCAGCATCAACTTCAAGCCAAGTCGGCTTTTCACGCTGTTCAGCCAACTCCAAAGCGGCCTTCACGCGAGATTGCTTTTTAGCTTTCTCACGGATGCTGACAACGTCATTCGGAGATACCTGATAAGAAGCGATGTTAACAACGCGACCGTTTACCATAATAGCTTTGTGGCTAACTAACTGGCGGGATTCCGCACGAGTAGCGCCGAAGCCCATACGATAAATGACGTTGTCCAAACGACCTTCAAGCAGTTGCAACAGGTTTTCACCAGTGTTGCCTTTCAGGCGTGCTGCTTCTTTATAATAGTTACGGAACTGACGCTCCAGAACACCGTAAGTACGGCGAACTTTTTGCTTTTCACGTAACTGTACACCGTAGTCAGACAGACGCGGCTTACGCGCACCATGCTGACCAGGAGCTTGTTCGATTTTACACTTGGTATCGATCGCGCGAACGCCAGATTTAAGGAATAAATCTGTGCCCTCACGACGGCTAAGCTTGAGCTTAGGACCCAAATATCTTGCCATTTTCTCTCTCCAACAAACCTAAAAGCAGCGTTATACGCGACGCTTTTTCGGCGGACGACAACCGTTATGAGGGATAGGAGTCACATCAGTAATATTAGTGATGCGGAAACCAGCCGCGTTTAATGCGCGGATAGTAGACTCACGACCAGGACCAGGTCCTTTAACCATAACTTCCAGATTCTTGATACCGTATTCTTTCACTGCGTCAGCGCAGCGCTCTGCTGCAACCTGAGCTGCGAACGGAGTGGATTTACGAGAACCACGGAAACCGGAACCACCAGCTGTTGCCCAACCCAAAGCATTACCCTGACGATCGGTAATGGTAACAATGGTGTTGTTGAAAGAAGCATGGATATGAGCCACGCCGTCAGAGACTTGTTTTCTTACACGTTTACGTGTACGAACAGGTGCCTTTGCCATTTATTCAATCACCCCGATTATTTCTTGATCGGTTTACGCGGACCCTTACGGGTACGTGCGTTAGTCTTGGTACGCTGACCGCGCACTGGAAGACCACGACGATGACGCAAACCACGATAAGTTCCAAGGTCCATAAGACGCTTGATGCTCAGGGTGACTTCACGACGCAGATCACCTTCAACAATGAACTTGGCAACTTCGTCACGCAGTTTTTCGATTTGCTCTTCAGACAGCTCACTGATCTTAACATTTTCAGCAATACCGGATGCAGCACAGATAGACTGTGAGCGGGTTTTGCCGATACCGTAGATCGAAGTTAATGCGATTACAGTATGTTTCTGATCAGGAATGTTAATGCCTGCTATACGGGCCACTATGCACTCCTACTATTTATATACGGCAACACCATTCTGAAAAGCCCGTTTTCAGGATACTCAAATAGTATTGCTGCTTACATACAAAAGATTGGCTGGCTAATCTAGCCAGCTCAACCCAACTTTGCAAGAAAAATATGCGAGATAATCAGCCTTGACGCTGTTTATGCTTCGGTTCTGCACTGCAGATTACGCGAACGACACCGTTACGCTTAACAATTTTGCAGTTACGACATAATTTCTTGACGGAAGCACGAACTTTCATTTTTACTCTCCGTAACTTCGCAAACTCACCAGATTAGCGGTTATAGCCTTTCAGGTTTGCTTTCTTCAATGCAGACTCATACTGACTTGACATCATCAGAGTTTGCACTTGAGCCATAAAGTCCATGATAACGACGACTACGATCAGTAGAGAAGTACCACCAAAGTAGAATGGAACTTTCATCGCGTCACGCATGAACTCCGGGATAAGGCAGATGAAAGTAATATACATCGCACCAATTAAGGTTAAGCGAGTCATTACTTTATCGATGTACTTCGCCGTTTGCTCTCCCGGACGAATTCCTGGTACAAATGCACCGGACTTCTTCAGGTTATCTGCTGTCTCACGCGGGTTGAAAACCAACGCAGTATAAAAGAAACAGAAGAAGATGATTGCAGTCGCATAGAGTAACACATAAAGCGGTTGTCCAGGCTGCAAATACAGCGAAATCGTAGTCAGCCAGTTCCAACCAGTCCCACCCCCAAACCATGATGCAATCGTGGCCGGGAACAGAATAATGCTGGAAGCGAAGATCGCTGGGATAACCCCGGCCATATTCACTTTCAACGGTAAGTGCGTGCTCTGTGCTGCATAGACACGACGACCTTGTTGGCGCTTAGCATAGTTAACGACGATACGACGTTGACCACGTTCAACAAACACCACAAAGAAAGTCACTGCAAACACTAAAACTGCAACCAACAGCAACAGGAGGAAGTGCAGGTCGCCTTGCCGAGCTTGTTCGATAGTATGGGCAATCGCCGGCGGGAGACCCGCTACGATACCTGCAAAGATTATGATGGAAATACCGTTACCGATACCTCGTTCAGTAATCTGCTCCCCCAGCCACATCAGGAACATTGTCCCGGTCACTAAGCTCACAACTGCAGTAAAGTAGAACGCAAAGCCTGGATTTAACACCAGACCCTGCATACCAGGCATGTTCGGCAGACCGGTAGCAATACCGATTGACTGAAACACTGCCAATACCAGCGTACCGTAACGGGTGTACTGGCTAATCTTACGACGGCCAGCCTCCCCTTCTTTCTTTATTTCAGCTAACGCTGGATGAACCACCGTTAACAGCTGGATAATGATCGATGCCGAAATATACGGCATGATCCCCAGAGCAAAGATTGAAGCACGGCTAAGGGCACCACCAGAGAACATATTAAACATTTCAATGATGGTACCTCTTTGCTGCTCGAGCAATTTGGCAAGTACAGTGGCATCAATACCAGGGATCGGAATAAAAGAGCCGATACGGAAAACAATCAGCGCACCGATAACAAACAAAAGTCTGCGCTTCAGTTCGCCTAGTCCACCCTTGGCACTTTGAAAATCTAATCCCGGTTGCTTAGCCATCTGCTACTTATTCCTCAATTTTACCGCCAGCAGCTTCGATAGCAACACGAGCGCCTTTGGTGACACGCAAACCACGCAGAGTTACCGCACGACCGACTTCGCCAGAAAGGATTACTTTCGCGAACTCGATCTGGATACCAACCACGTTAGCGGCTTTCAGCGCGTTCAGGTCGATCACGTCGCCTTCCACCAGAGCCAGTTCAGACAGACGAACTTCTGCCGTGATCATAGCTTTGCGGGAGGTGAAGCCGAATTTCGGCAAACGACGATATAAAGGCATCTGACCACCTTCAAAACCACGACGTACGCCACCACCAGAACGTGAGTTCTGACCTTTGTGACCACGACCGCCGGTTTTACCCAGGCCAGAACCAATACCACGACCTACACGCCTTGGCGCTTGTTTGGCACCATCAGCCGGAGACAGAGTATTTAAACGCATCTCTTACTCCTCAACCTTAACCATGTAGGAAACCAGGTTGATCATACCGCGTACAGCAGGAGTATCCTCGCGCTCAACGGTGTGACCAATACGACGCAGACCCAGGCCCAGCAGAGTAGCTTTATGCTTCGGCAGACGGCCAATGGAACTGCGAGTTTGTGTAACTTTAATAGTCTTTGCCATGGTTAATTACCCCAGAATTTCTTCAACGGATTTACCACGCTTGGCAGCGACCATTTGTGGGGATTTCATATTTGCCAAAGCATCGATAGTTGCACGAACCACGTTGATCGGGTTGGTGGAACCATAAGCTTTAGCCAATACGTTATGAACCCCTGCAACTTCCAGGACGGCGCGCATTGCACCACCGGCGATAATACCGGTACCTTCGGAAGCCGGCTGCATGAACACACGGGAACCCGTATGAGCACCTTTAACAGGATGCTGCAGGGTGCCGCTATTCAGCGCGACATTCATCATGTTGCGACGGGCTTTTTCCATCGCTTTCTGGATCGCTGCCGGAACTTCGCGTGCTTTGCCGTAGCCAAAACCAACGCGACCGTTACCATCACCAACAACTGTCAGTGCGGTAAAGCTGAAGATACGGCCACCTTTTACGGTTTTAGATACGCGGTTTACCGCGATCAGCTTTTCCTGCAGTTCGCCAGCTTGTTTTTCGATGTGAGCCATCTTAAACCTCTTCCTTAGAACTGAAGGCCAGCTTCACGGGCAGCATCTGCCAGTGCCTGGACTCGACCATGATATTGGAAACCGGAACGGTCAAAGGATACTTTCGTAATCCCTTTTTCCAATGCGCGTTCTGCGATAGCTTTACCTACAGCAGTGGCAGCATCTTTGTTGCCGGTATACTTCAGTTGCTCAGTGATAGTTTTTTCTACAGTAGATGCAGCAACTATTACTTCAGAACCGTTTGGTGCGATAACCTGTGCGTAAATATGACGCGGGGTACGATGTACCACCAGACGAGTCGCACCCAATTCTTTGAGCTTGCGGCGTGCGCGGGTCGCACGACGGATACGAGCAGATTTCTTATCCATAGTGTTACCTTACTTCTTCTTAGCCTCTTTGGTACGCACGACTTCGTCGGCGTAACGGACACCCTTGCCTTTATAAGGCTCAGGACGACGGTAGGCACGTAAATCCGCAGCAACCTGACCGATAACCTGTTTATCAGCGCCTTTCAGCACGATTTCAGTTTGGGTCGGACATTCTGCAGTGATGCCTTCCGGCAGTTGATGATCGACCGGGTGAGAGAAGCCTAAGGCTAAATTCACCACGTTGCCTTTAACAGCAGCACGATAACCAACACCTACCAGTTGAAGCTTTTTAGTGAAGCCGTCGGTAACACCTACAACCATAGAGTTCAACAGTGCACGAGTGGTACCCGCTTGGGCCCAACCGTCTACAGCGCCTTCGCGTGGAGCGAAAGTCAGTGTATTTTCTTCCTGCTTAACTACAACAGCGTCATGGATAGTACGTGACAGCTCGCCGTTTTTACCCTTAATCGAAATAACCTGACCGTTGAGTTTTACCTCTACGCCGGCAGGAATGACGACGGGTGCTTTTGCAACACGAGACATTCTTTCCTCCCAATTAAGCTACGTAGCAGATAATCTCGCCACCAAGACCAGCCTGGCGAGCTGCACGATCGGTCATAACACCTTTAGAGGTAGAAATAACAGCGATACCCATACCGGCCATAACTTTTGGCAGCTCATCTTTTTTCTTGTAGATGCGCAGGCCTGGACGGCTGATACGTTGAATGCTTTCTACCACTGCCTTGCCCTGGAAGTACTTCAGTACTAATTCCAGTTCAGGCTTAGCGTCGCCTTCGATTTTAAATTCTTCAATGTAGCCTTCTTCCTTCAGCACGTTGGCAATAGCCACTTTCAGCTTGGAGGAAGGCATGGTGACCGCAACTTTGTTCGCGGCTTGACCGTTACGGATACGGGTCAGCATATCCGCGATCGGATCTTGCATGCTCATCTGTCTTTACTCCCGTGATTCAATTGGTGACAATTACCAGCTAGCCTTCTTAAGACCCGGAATTTCACCGCGCATAGCGGCTTCACGGACCTTAATACGGCTCAACCCGAACTTCCGCAGGAAAGCATGCGGACGACCAGTTTGACGGCAGCGGTTACGCTGACGAGACGGGCTGGAATCACGCGGCAGAGACTGCAGCTTAAGAACTGCATCCCAACGATCTTCGTCGGATGAGTTCACACCAGAGATAATAGCTTTCAATTCCTCGCGTTTAGCGCGGTATTTATCAGCCAGTTTTACGCGAACGACTTCGCGTGCTTTCATGGATTGCTTAGCCATTAGTAACCCTGCCTTACTTGCGGAACGGGAAGTTAAAGGCTGTCAGCAATGCACGGCCTTCATCATCGGATTTCGCAGTAGTGGTGATAGTAATATCTAAACCACGAACGCGATCGACTTTATCATAATCGATTTCCGGGAAGATGATCTGTTCACGCACGCCCATGCTGTAGTTACCACGACCATCGAAAGACTTAGCAGACAAGCCGCGGAAGTCACGAATACGTGGAACAGCAATGGAGACCAGACGCTCAAAGAACTCCCACATGCGTTCGCCGCGGAGGGTTACTTTACAGCCGATCGGATAGCCCTGACGAATTTTGAAGCCTGCAACTGATTTGCGTGCTTTGGTGATCAACGGTTTTTGACCGGAGATTGCTGCCAGGTCAGCTGCTGCGTTATCCAGCAGTTTCTTGTCAGCGATCGCTTCACCAACACCCATGTTCAGGGTGATCTTCTCGACCCGAGGGACTTGCATGACAGAATTGTAACCAAACTCAGCCATGAGTTT
The DNA here is from genome assembly GCF_009498575.1 of Rahnella sp. RcJ3. Taxonomy (NCBI): domain Bacteria; kingdom Pseudomonadati; phylum Pseudomonadota; class Gammaproteobacteria; order Enterobacterales; family Yersiniaceae; genus Rahnella; species Rahnella sp. RcJ3. Next base: position 20,478 of record NZ_QSNX01000029.1, on the reverse strand, counting down.
TTTTACGACATCGTCTTTGTAGTAATCATGCAGTTTCGCCATCGTACTACTCCAAATTACTTGATAGTTACGCTGTTAGATTTGAAGAAACGGACTTTTTTGCCATCTTCGAATCTAAAGCCTACACGGTCCGCCTTACCAGTAGCCGTGTTGAAGAGAGCAACGTTAGAAACCGGAATTGCAGCTTCTTTTTCAACGATGCCGCCTGGTTGGTTCAGGGCCGGTACAGGCTTCTGATGTTTCTTAACCAGGTTGATACCTTCAACAATGACTTTGCCAGAAGACAGTACATTTTTTACTTTACCGCGCTTACCTTTATCTTTACCGGTAAGCAGGATAACTTCGTCATCACGACGGATTTTCGCTGCCATGGTTCGCTCCTTAGAGTACTTCTGGTGCCAGAGAGATAATTTTCATGAACTTCTCATTACGCAGTTCACGAGTTACCGGCCCAAAAATACGCGTGCCGATTGGCTGCTCGCTGTTATTGTTTAAAATAACGCATGCATTACCATCGAAGCGAATGACAGAACCGTCCGGGCGACGAACACCCTTCTTGGTGCGCACCACTACCGCCTTCAGCACATCGCCTTTCTTCACCTTACCGCGAGGAATTGCTTCCTTGATGGTAATTTTGATGATGTCGCCGACGCCTGCGTAGCGACGGTGCGAGCCACCTAGAACCTTGATACACATTACGCGACGTGCACCGGAGTTGTCGGCCACGGTCAGCATAGTCTGTTCTTGGATCATGTTAGTGCTCCGCTAATGTCAACTACAACTTTAGGACCCAGGATAGGTCGTTAAGAAATCCCCACAATATGAGGGCGCGGCATTATAACACCGGTTCCCGATTATGGGTAGAAAAAATAAACGGCCCACGTACATGAGCCGTTTATCTATTTTTTGAGAGGCGCTACTGTATTACAGAATCGCTTTCTCTACAACGCGAACCAAGGTCCAAGACTTAGTCTTAGACAGTGGACGGCATTCGCTGATTTCCACAACGTCGCCGATACCACATTCATTGTTCTCGTCATGTACGTGCAATTTAGTCGTACGTTTGATGAACTTACCGTAAATCGGGTGTTTCACCACGCGCTCAATCGCAACAACAATGGATTTTTCCATTTTGTTACTGATTACACGACCCTGCAGAGTACGGATCTTGTCAGTCATTACGCACCCGCCTTTTCAGTCAGTAAAGTTTTCACACGTGCTACATCACGACGCACTTGCTTCAACAGGTGTGTTTGCTGCAACTGGCCGCTTGCCGTTTGCATGCGCAGGTTAAACTGCTCACGCAAAAGGTTCAGCAACTCAGTGTTCAGCTCTTCCACGCTTTTTTCGCGCAGCTCTTGTGCTTTCATTACATCACCGTCTTAGTTACAAAGGTGGTTTTGATAGGCAGTTTGGCTGCTGCCAGCTGGAAGGCTTCACGAGCCAGCTCTTCAGGCACACCGTCCATTTCGTACAGGACTTTACCAGGCTGGATCAAAGCAACCCAATACTCTACGTTGCCTTTACCTTTACCCATACGAACTTCGAGCGGTTTCTCGGTGATCGGTTTGTCCGGGAATACTCGGATCCAGATCTTACCTTGACGCTTAACTGCACGGGTCATCGCACGACGTGCTGCTTCAATTTGACGAGCAGTCAGACGACCACGGCCAACAGCTTTCAGACCGTAAGTGCCGAAGCTCACATCCGTACCTTGCGCAAGACCACGGTTGCGGCCCTTGTGCACCTTACGGAATTTTGTACGCTTTGGTTGTAACATCAGCGACTCTCCTTACTTGCGGCCTTTACGCTGCTGCTTTTTAGGTTGAGCAGCCGGTTCCGGTTGTTCAACTGCAGCCATACCACCCAGGATCTCACCTTTGAAGATCCATACCTTAACGCCGATTACACCGTAAGTGGTGTGCGCTTCAGATGTGTTGTAATCGATATCCGCACGCAGAGTGTGCAACGGAACACGACCTTCACGGTACCATTCAGTACGCGCGATTTCAGCACCGCCAAGACGGCCGCTTACTTCAACTTTGATACCTTTAGCGCCAAGACGCATTGCGTTCTGTACTGCACGCTTCATAGCACGACGGAACATAACACGACGTTCCAGCTGTGAAGTGATGCTGTCAGCAACCAATTTTGCGTCCAGTTCCGGTTTACGGACTTCGGCGATGTTAATCTGCGCAGGAACGCCAGCGATATCCGCTACGACCTTACGCAGTTTTTCGACATCTTCGCCTTTCTTGCCGATAACGATGCCAGGACGAGCAGTGTGAATAGTCACACGGATGCTCTTCGCTGGACGCTCGATAACGATGCGAGAAACGGAAGCTTTCGCCAATTCCTTAGTCAGGAACTGACGAACTTTAAAGTCGCCGTCCAGGTTGTCAGCGAAATCTTTGGTATTTGCATACCAAGTAGAGTTCCAAGGTTTGACAATACCCAGTCGAATACCATTAGGATGTACTTTCTGACCCATTGCTAGTCTCCAGAGTCTCAGCGATCGGACACAACCACAGTAATGTGGCTGGTGCGCTTCAGAATGCGATCTGCACGACCTTTAGCACGCGGCATAATGCGCTTCATGCTTGGGCCTTCGTCTACGAAAATCTTCGTGACTTTCAGATCATCGATGTCAGCGCCATCGTTGTGTTCTGCGTTAGCAATGGCAGACTCCAGTACCTTCTTAACCAGACCAGCAGCTTTCTTGTTGGTATAGGCCAGAGTTTCCAGAGCTTGCGACACTTTCTTACCGCGAATCAGGTCAGCAACAAGGCGAACCTTCTGAGCAGAAGAACGAGCGTGGCGATGTTTAGCGATAGTTTCCATCTCTTCCTCCTACCTTAGCGCTTTTTAGCTTTTTTATCAGCCGCATGGCCGCGATAAGTACGAGTCGGCGCGAATTCACCCAGTTTGTGACCGACCATTTCATCGGAAACAAATACTGGTACGTGCTGACGACCATTATGGACAGCGATGGTCAAACCGATCATGTTAGGAAAGATCGTTGAACGACGGGACCAAGTGCGCAAAGGCTTCTTGTCACCGCTTTCCACCGCTTTCTCTACCTTCTTCAGCAAGTGCAGGTCAATAAAAGGACCTTTCTTGAGAGAACGTGGCATGGCTTATCCTCTAATTATTTTTTGCTACGGCGACGTACAATGAATTTATCAGTACGCTTGTTGCTACGGGTCTTCTTACCTTTGGTTTGAACGCCCCATGGAGTTACCGGGTGCTTACCAAAGTTACGACCTTCACCACCACCGTGTGGGTGATCGACTGGGTTCATCGCAGTACCGCGAACGGTAGGACGAATACCACGCCAACGAGCAGCACCTGCTTTACCCAGAACGCGAAGCATATGTTCAGAGTTACCGACTTCACCTAAGGTGGCGCGGCAATCAACTTGAACTTTACGCATTTCGCCAGAGCGCAGACGCAGAGTTACGTAGGAACCGTCACGAGCAACGATCTGAACGTAGGCACCGGCTGAGCGAGCCATCTGGCCGCCTTTACCTGGTTTCATTTCTACGTTATGAACCGTTGAACCTACTGGGATGTTGCGCATAGGCAGGGTGTTACCTGTCTTGATTGCAGCATCAACACCAGATTGGATCTGGTCACCCACTTTCAGGCCTTTCGGCGCCAGGATATAACGGCGTTCGCCGTCTTTGTACAGAACCAGCGCGATATTCGCGGAACGGTTCGGATCGTACTCCAGACGCTCAACCACTGCAGCGATACCATCTTTGTTGCGTTTGAAGTCAACCAGACGATAATGCTGTTTGTGGCCACCACCGATATGACGGGTGGTGATACGGCCATTGTTGTTACGGCCACCGCTTTTGCTCAGTTTTTCAAGCAGCGGAGCATAAGGTTTACCCTTGTGCAGCTCAGGGTTAACCACTTTAACAACGTGGCGACGACCCGGAGATGTAGGTTTACATTTAACAATTGCCATTGTTCTTACTCCTCCGACTTACTCAGCGCCGCTGATGAAGTCCAGATTCTGGCCTTCTTTCAGGGTTACGTAAGCTTTTTTCCAGTCGCTACGACGACCAACACGCTGACCGTGACGTTTAACTTTGCCTTTAACCAGCAAGGTGTTCACATCTTCGACTTCGACTTCAAACAGTTTCGAAACCGCAGCTTTGATTTCCGCTTTAGTCGCGTCTTTGGCAACTTTGAGAACGATGGTATTGTTCTTTTCCATCGCAGTAGACGCTTTTTCAGAAACGTGCGGCGCGCGCAGCACTTTCAGCAGACGTTCTTCACGAATCATGCCAGCATCTCCTCAACTTGCTTCACAGCGTCAGCAGTCATAACTACTTTGTCGAAGGCGATCAGGCTTACTGGATCGATACCTGCTACATCGCGAACGTCAACCTTGTACAGGTTACGTGCGGCCAGGAACAGATTCTCGTCGACTTCGCCAGTTACAATCAGCACGTCTTCCAGAGCCATGTCTTTCAGTTTCTGTGCCAGCAGCTTAGTTTTAGGCGCTTCTACAGAGAACGTCTCGACAACGATCAAACGATCTTGACGTACCAGTTCGGACAGGATGCTTTTCAGCGCGCCGCGGTACATCTTTTTATTTACTTTTTGACTGTGGTCCTGTGGCTTTGCAGCGAAGGTTACACCACCGGAACGCCAGATCGGGCTCTTTACAGAACCTGAACGCGCACGGCCAGTACCTTTCTGACGCCAAGGTTTTTTACCGGAACCGGTTACTTCAGCACGGGTCTTCTGAGCGCGAGTACCTTGACGGGCACCTGCTGCATAAGCAACAACGACCTGGTGTACCAGCGCTTCATTGAAATCACGCCCGAAGGTAGTTTCGGAAACAGTCAGCGCGCTCTGCGCGTCTTTCACTACTAATTCCATTCCTATCTCCTCGACGTTAAGCCTTAACAGCAGGTTTAACGATCAGGTTGCCACCGGTAGCACCCGGAACAGCACCCTTGACCAGCAGCAGGTTGCGCTCAGCGTCAACACGTACTACGTCCAGGCTTTGAACGGTTACACGCTCGTTACCCAGTTGGCCTGCCATTTTCTTGCCTTTGAACACTTTGCCCGGAGTCTGGTTCTGACCGATAGAACCCGGAACACGGTGAGACAAGGAGTTACCATGGGTAGCGTCTTGGGTACGGAAATTCCAGCGCTTAACTGTGCCAGCAAAACCTTTACCTTTAGAAGTACCGGTAACATCAACTTTCTTAACGTCTGCGAAAATTTCAACGCTAATGTTCTGACCTGCAGTGAACTCTTCACCTTCTGCAAGGCGGAATTCCCACAGACCGCGGCCAGCTTCTACGCCAGCTTTAGCGAAGTGACCCGCTTCTGGTTTGGTTACACGGTTAGCTTTTTTGCTACCAGTAGTAACCTGCACAGCGCGGTAACCGTCGTTGTCCAGGTCTTTGACCTGAGTAACGCGGTTTGCTTCAATTTCGATAACGGTTACAGGGATAGAAACGCCATCTTCAGTGAAGATACGAGTCATACCCACTTTCTTACCGACTAAACCAATCATTGTTTCAACCTCTCAATCGCTCAATGACCCTGATTAACCCAGGCTGATCTGCACGTCTACACCAGCAGCCAGATCCAGACGCATCAGAGCATCAACGGTTTTCTCGGTTGGCTCAACGATGTCAACCAGACGCTTGTGAGTGCGAATTTCATACTGATCGCGCGCATCTTTATTGACGTGCGGAGAAATCAGGATGGTAAAGCGCTCTTTGCGGGTCGGCAGCGGGATTGGACCACGAACTTGCGCACCAGTGCGCTTCGCAGTCTCAACGATTTCCGCAGTTGATTGATCGATCAGACGATGATCAAACGCTTTCAGGCGGATACGGATTCTTTGGTTCTGCATGAGACCAGAGCTCCAATTATTTTAAACGTAAATGATTACTCCTCAAACCCATTTCGATTGATGGGAGAGTGTAATCGTTCTTCACATAACCCCCATATCGGGAGTATTGTTGACCGGCAAGTAAACTTATCGGCCATCTGATTCTCATTGAATCAGGCCTACCAAGATTAGGTAAGCCCGCGCATTATACTTAAACACCAGTAAGAAGCAATCCGAACTACAAAAAAAATGCTTTTATTTTGCGCTCTTCTCTTCTTGTTGCTGTTCCAACATCGCTTTTTCCAACCACTCTTGTAATGGTATATCCGGGCTTCCCTCATCTAACTTCATGATTTGACTTTCATCGCTTTCGCCTGTCGGCGCCTCTTCCGGAGCCTCATTTTCCATAGATGAAGTATCTTCCAGCAGTTGTTCATCAGCATTTGTATCGTCATCACTATCGGCCGACTGACTAACAGCAGGCATCGCTTTGTCCTGATAGATGTAATGTAAGGGGGATTGCTTATAAGGAAGACGGGATTCTTCACTGACACCTATCCGGTAACTCTGCCAGTTAAGATAACTTATATGAAGATAAGCCCCTGCCATCGCACCAGCCAACAAGCATAGGCAACCTAATCCCAGAGAATAAAGGCTTTTTCTGAGCGGGCGATGCACTACCACCTTCACTTTTTGTTTGTTTAAATGGCTTGTGTAAGCCGATAAATGAATGTTTTGCATTTTAACCTAGAGCTCTTCTTCTGTAAGCAGCACGGGCATGTTGCCGGTACGTTTAGCGATTTGCATCAGTGTGCCCTTACCTACCCTTCCATCAACAATAAGACCTTCCCGTTGTTGGAATAATTTAACCTTCCTGATCAAATCTTTGTCCCACTGACCCGTTTTACCGAATGGCAGGTTCAGGATTTTGCTCAGTGTCATATCTAACCAAGCGGTGTCAGCTTCAGGGCTTGTATTGTTGATGGCGTTTTTACCGCTCGGAGTCTGCGGAAATAGCTGGATATATTCGCCACCCCAAACTTCGTTAAACCAGCTGCGCTGAACCGTCCACGTCTCATCTTTAATAAGAATATCTAACTCCTCATCAGTGACCTTCACAACGGTAGCGTACACGGTCTGTTTATCTGCTGTAATCGGACTTAACCAAGGAATTCCGTCCTGGACTAAGGTCTCTAAGGTTGCCTTGCCCTTTTTACAGGTGAGCTGTGCACGTACAGCCTGATCACAGAACGCATCATTAGTTGGCACGTCATAACCCCACACCTGAAAGAGCTGACGCATTCCGTTACGCTCGTTACTTCCAACATCACTCAGTTTTTTGGCCGCAGCAGGGATTTCGTGCAGCCTTTCGGAAAACGTCGCCAACAGCGGGAGGTATGGCTTTACATAGCCTAAATAAGTCCATCCCAAAACACTGCCTAAAAGCATGTAGCACGCAATGAGAAACGTGAGACATTTCCTTTTGCCAGGCGTCAGTCCTCGCGCCTCGAGGCAGACTTTCATTTGCCGATAAGTGACTGACTGTGTTTTTTCTGCATATGCGCTGTTCAGTGAGTCTGTTGCCAGTTCATTAATAAGCCGAAACTTACCACCAGCGGCAGTGTGCAACAATTTAACGAGTGGTTTGTTAAAAAGGGTTGGCTCCCCTCCGGCTGATTGCATCCTTTGGGACAGATAGTCCGAGGTTTCTGCGAGACTCATTGGAGACAGAGAGTAAACCGCATATGGTAGCCCCATCTTATGGCGCCTGCCGCGGCTTTTACTCCCCTTATGTTCTTCTACTAGCAGGAATGAGACACGCAGAGATTGCGGATAAGTTTTGAATGTACGTAAAAACTCATAACTTTCTGCCGTGAGGTTTTCAGCATTATCGATCACGACCAACCAGGGCTCTGCGGGGTCCTCATTGTGGACAAAGGATTCTGCAATTCGCATAGTGAGAATCGAGGCTGGTAATGTTTGCCATTTCTTTAAATGAAAACAAAAGGCTAGTAATTGTCCAAGGCTTTCACTGTCTGCGCCATTCAAAGACGCTGCACTTAAATTCAATACCCGGCATTGACTTTTTCTGGCAATCTCGTGCGCCAGTCGCGTTTTACCAACACCTTTGTTACCATCGATTATCGCGATACCTCCCTGATTCAACTTCTGCAGAATAAAATCCTGAGCGGCCAACAAACGTATATTATTGAAATAATTACCTTCCAAAAAGGGAAGCGTGACAAAATTAAAGTAATCGCGGTACATACCGATACCCATAACCATTTATACATTCAATGAATGTTTTTAAATAAAAAACCGAAAGAGGAATAAATCTGAAAATCAAGAAACACAACCTCATTCGTATTGAACATGTATTAATGTGAATCAATGTTTTTCTGCGTATAATATAGCCTAATAAGTAACCCACTGGAATAACGAAAGCACAAGGGAATGATCCAATACATGTATGCCATCTGGAATAAAGGGCATCGGCCAAATATATCATTGAAGACAGGAATACTTATTGTCATTACATTCATACTCACAATGATTTGTTGCTCAACAATCGCTTTTACTGTGCTAAATAGCAGGGAAAGTTTTGGGTTCCTGCCCAAGACCTCCACCGACGCCAAAATTTTTATCAATATACCCGGCACACTATTTGAAAAACGCAGAAATGCAGTGATTAAAGAGGTAACTCGATCACCAGCGACTAGCGTTAAGCTTCCCTTATTCCTTAAGGGAGTTCTGACAAGTACTGACAGTCGGCGCTCACTGGCTATTCTTCAAGGACCGACGGGTCAGCATAGTTACCGTGAAGGTGAAAAGCTTGCTGATGTGGAAAACGCTTACTTGCAGTCAGTAAAACCAGACGAAGTTTTAATACGCACCCCCAAGGGAACAGCGATTTTATACCTCAGTGATAAAGCTCAGGATAATAAACGCCCAGAACCACAAAAACAGAGGGCAAACAAAGAACACGCAAAATACTTAATGCATTATTTAGTTGCCAACCCCGTATATAAAGATGAGAAACTTACAGGTTATAGATTCAATCCCAAAACGAGCCGCAATGTTTATCTTAGAGCGGGACTTATTCCAGGCGAGTTCGTCATCAAAATAAATGGGCAATCTCTCGACGACACTGCAACAGCAGATAAATACATTGAACAACTGGCAAGCCTGAGGGATGTACAACTTACCGTTCTGAGAGAAAATCAACTTCAGAATATCTATATAAATCTAGCTACTATCGAAACATCGTTGGATACAGAAAGTCATGAAGAAGTTCATTAACTCTCTCCTAGTAAAGGCATGCATATTATTTGCCACCCTTCCAGGGATTGTACACGCGGAAGAGTTTACTGCGAGCTTTAAGGGCACGGATATTAAAGAGTTTATTGATACGGTAAGTAAAAATCTGAATAAAACTATCCTTATCGATCCCTCCGTGCAGGGAACTGTTTCTGTCAGAAGTTATGATGTTTTGAATGAAGAACAATACTATCAATTTTTTCTCAGCGTGCTGGATGTCTATGGTTTTGCTGTGATCCCAATGGATAACGGGCTACTGAAGGTCGTGCGTTCAGCGAATGCCAAAATGTCTGGCGTGCCCGTTGCAGACAAAAACAACCCCGGCAAGGGAGATGAAATTATCACCCGCGTCGTAACGCTTCTTAATGTGCCGGTCAGAGAGTTAGCACCTTTGCTTCGCCAGATGAATGACAGTACCGGAGTAGGGAATGTTGTTCATTACGAACCCTCCAATGTTTTGCTTCTGACGGGCCGGGCATCGGTGGTCAACCGGCTTATTAAGCTTGTCGAACGCGTTGACGCGATGGGTGACCAGCAAAGGCAAACCATTAAACTAAAATATGCTTCTGCCCCGGAAATGGCTGAGATGATGAACAACCTGGTTCGCGAGGAATCTAAAGGACAATCATCGTCCATATTACAAGCCAAAATCGTCGCGGATGAGAGAACCAATACCCTAATCATCAGCGGGCCAGAAGGTGTGCGCAGCCGCGCAGCAAAACTGGTTAGTCAGCTTGATAAAGACCAGTCATCTCAGGGCAATACGCGTGTTTTCTATCTGAAATATGCCAAAGCGGAAAAAATCGTTCCCGTACTTACTGGCATCACAGAAGAGATGAAAGAAGGCAAAACAGCTCAGCCTTCCGGCGCGTCTAACAAGCCGATGAGCATCACTGCAGATGAACAAACAAACTCCATCGTCATTACTGCACAGCAGGATGTGATGCAGTCACTCGAACAGGTCATCACCAAGCTCGATATCCGCCGTGCACAGGTGTTAGTCGAAGCCATTATTGTCGAAGTACAGGATGGCAACGGGCTTAATCTGGGTATCCAGTGGAGCAACAACCAGGTTGGTGGAACACAATTTACCGGAACCGGCGCGCCAATATCGACCGTTGCGGCCGGAGTTCGCCAGTACAAAAAAGAGGGCATTATCAGCAGCGATAATCCTCTGAGCAGCACTTTGCAGACCTTCAATGGCATGACCGCAGGCTTCTTTAGCGGTGACTGGAATGTCTTACTCACTGCGTTATCCACCAGTAATAAAAACGATATTCTTGCCACCCCAAGCATTGTCACTCTCGATAATAAAGAAGCCTCATTCAACGTCGGTCAGGAAGTCCCCTCCCTGTCCGGCTCACAAACTACATCTGGCGATAACATTTATAGCAGCGTGGTTTACAAAACCGTCGGCACAAAATTAAAAGTCACTCCGCAGATCAATGAAGGTGACTCTGTGCTGATGGAAATCGAACAGGAAGTTTCCAGCGTTGATACTTCAACTAACTCTAGTCTTGGTCCGACCTTCAATACCCGCACCATTTCCAATGCCGTGCTGGTTCGTACGGGTGAAACTGTAGTCCTGGGCGGTTTGCTGGATGACAGTACCAAAGAAACCAAATCCAAAGTTCCTCTGTTGGGTGATATTCCGTGGATAGGCAATTTGTTCCGCTATACCAGCACTGAATCAGCAAAACGTAATCTGATGGTGTTTATCAGGCCGACCATTATTCGTGATGATGAGGTTTACTCTTCCATTTCCAATAAGAAATATTCGCACTTTCAAAAAATTCAAAAAACGCGTCAGGATGAGGACCATCAGGATCTGCTCACGCCAAATACCCGTTCTATTTTGCCTGACTATCCTGGGAACAATGTGCCAAAAGCATCCATATCCACCACGCCTGATGACGGCAAACCTCGTAATCCGTTTAGTGGATAAGCCATGAACAGTGATAACGAAGTGCTATATAGACCCGTTGTGGAACAAGCCTCCCCTGTTCTGCCTTATACCTACGCCAAACAAAAAGGCGTAACGCTGCTTGATAACGTACTTTTTTGCCGACAGGACATTTCAGTGGAAACACTGCTCGAAGTACGTCGGATCATGGGTGAAATAACAGCGGTCGAAATAGTGGAAACGACATTGTTCGATGAAAAGTTATCAGCAACCTACCAGCGTAGCAGCGGCGAGTCACAACAAATCATTGATGATATCGATAACGAGGTCGATCTTCTGTCTTTGTCTGAGGAATTACCTGATAACGAAGACTTACTGGCCAGTGATGAAAATTCGCCGATCATCCGTCTGATTAATGCGGTGCTTTCTGAAGCAGTCAAAGAGGGTGCTTCGGATATCCATATCGAAACCTTCGAACGCATGCTCAGTATCCGGTTTCGTATCGATGGCGTCTTACGGCAAATCCTGCAACCGGCTCGCAAGCTGGCACCGTTCTTGGTATCGCGCATCAAGGTGATGGCGAAACTGGATATCGCTGAAAAACGTTTACCTCAGGATGGTCGCATTTCGTTACGTATCGGTCACCGGGCGATTGATATCCGCGTATCGACCATTCCAGCTCAATATGGTGAGCGTGTGGTGATGCGCCTTTTGGATAAAAATAATTTATGTCTTGAGATTCCACAACTTGGTCTGTCTCCACAGGACGAACAACAGCTATCGGCATTAATCCGTAAACCTCACGGGATCATTCTGGTCACCGGGCCGACCGGTTCAGGTAAAAGCACGACTCTGTACGCAGTTCTTTCTGCACTCAACAATAACGAGCGTAACATTCTTACTGTCGAAGACCCGATTGAGTATGAACTGGAGGGCGTGGGGCAAACGCAAGTTAACCCCCGTGTAGAAATGACATTTGCGCTCGGTTTGCGGGCGATTTTGCGTCAGGACCCGGATGTAGTCATGGTCGGTGAGATCCGCGACAATGAAACAGCTCAAATCGCGGTGCAGGCTTCACTGACCGGCCATCTGGTGATGTCAACATTGCATACAAATAGTGCCGTCGGTGCCATTACCCGTTTACGGGATATGGGTCTGGAGCCCTTCCTTCTCGCCTCCTCATTATTAGGCGTGGTGGCTCAGCGACTCGTGCGACGCCTTTGCCCGCATTGTACCCGACAGTCCCCGTTAGATGTGTCTCACATTCCTTTATTCCACTTTCTGCCGGAACCACCAGCCACTGTTTTTAAAGCCGTCGGATGTTCTCAATGCCATTTCACGGGCTATAAAGGCAGGGCGGCTATCCACGAATGCATGGTTGTTGATAACGCTATACGTCAGGCTATTCATGAGAATCAGGATGAATTTTCCATTGAGAACATTCATCGCAAAACTGCCCGAAGCTTGCGGGAAAATGGACTGCTTAAAACCATTAGCGGCGAGACTACGCTGGAAGAAGTGATCAGAGTTACTGCCGAACAAGAGATAGCGACACGGGGAACGCCCTCATGAGCCGCTTCGCCTTTCATGCAATCACCCCGACGGGCAAGACGCAGCGAGGAGTAATTGATGCCGATTCTCTCCGCCTGGCGCGCCAGATTGTCCGCGAGCGGGGTTTAACGCTTCTTGAAATAAAGCAGGTGGGCAACTCGCTGACAACTCTAAATAGTAAAAATAAAGGATTGAAAACGCGTGTCCCTTCACATGCCATTTCACTATTCTCACGTCAGCTCGCCACATTAACCAATGCAGCCCTGCCCGTAGAAGGTGCACTTGCCGTTATTGCCCGCCAAACCGAGCACGCCGGACTCACGCAAGTGCTGACCGCTGTGCGTAACAAAGTGGTGGAGGGACATACGCTAGCCGATGCATTATCTGATTTTCCTCGCCTATTTGATCCGATGTTCAGAACACTGGTCACGGCAGGTGAACGAACCGGACAACTCGGCACCGTACTGGAAAAAATGGCGGATTATTATGAAATCCGCCAGCAAATCAAAAGCAAGTTGTCGCAAGCCATGATTTACCCGGCCATGCTCACCATCATTGCCATTCTAGTGATTGTTATTTTGCTGGTTGCCGTCGTCCCGCAAATCATTGAACAGTTTGTGCATATGAAACATACGCTGCCCATCTCCACCCGTATTTTAATTGGCGTCAGTGGTTTCCTGGAACGTACATGGTGGGTGATTGCCATAGTGGTTATCGCTTTCATCGCTACCTTCAGGCTGGCTCTGCGCCGTAAGCATAATCTTATGCGTTTTCATACGGCGTTGCTCGGTGTTGTCGTTTTAGGGCCACTGATCAGGGCCATCAATAGTGCCCGATATGCCCGGACTCTCAGTATCTTGCAATCGAGCGGCGTTCCTTTACTTGATGCGATGAAAATCTCAACAGAAGGGATAACTAACCGCCGGATCCATTATTTACTTACCCAAGCGGCAGAACATGTTCGTCAGGGCAGCTCACTCTTTGCTGTTCTGGAACAAACCCGCCTCTTCCCACCCATGATGCTCTACATGATTGCTTCCGGTGAACAAAGCGGGCGTCTTGGCGAGCTTATGGCACACGCGGCAGACAATCAGGACAAGCTGATGCAACACCGGCTTTCAATGGTATTGGCGCTATTTGAACCACTGCTGATTGTCACTATGGCCAGTATTGTTTTATTCATCATCATGTCGATTTTACAACCGATTCTCCAGCTTAATAATCTGGTCAGTTAAAGGTATCATTCCATGTTAAACATTCAAAAAAATCAGTACATTGGCACTCAGAAGCAACAAGGCTTTACATTAATCGAACTGATGGTGGTTATCGTCATTCTCGGGGTGCTGGCAGCGCTCGTTGTTCCTAATGTAATGGGCAACAAAGAAAGAGCAGATACCCAAAAAGCCGTCAGCGATATTGTCGCCCTCGAGAACGCCCTCGACATGTATAAGCTGGATAACCATCGCTATCCAACAACCGAACAAACGCTTGAAGCCCTTGTAACCCTGCCCACGATCAACCCGCTACCTGCCAATTATCGTAACGATGGATACATAAAGCGTTTGCCCGCCGATCCCTGGGGCAACGAATACATGTTGGTCAGTCCAGGTGAACATGGGGCTATCGATGTCTTTTCTGCCGGGCCTGACAGTGAGCCCAACACCGCAGATGACATAAAGAACTGGGTTGAGAAGGATCACTAACCTTGTCCGCGGTCAAACAATCCGGCTTTACGCTGCTGGAAATACTGATGGTAATGGCCATTTTCGCCATTGCTGCAGGGGTTGTGGTCATGGTTTTACCGTCTGACAACTCACAAATCCAACGCGCTGAGCAAATGAAAACAGTGATGGAATATGCTGCTGAGCGCGCAGTGCTGGAAGGAAAACCGCTCGGGCTTTCCTTAACGGCCGGCGCTTATCAGTTTGTGGTTTTAGGTGGCACGCTAACGTTGATTCCACTAACACGTGAGCCTCAGTGGCAAGAAATTGAATCTTCCCGCATGCCTGTCAGCGGTGAATTTGCGGAAAATGAAACCCTTTCGCTCAGCCCTTTAGCCCTCAATAAATCTATCAACCGCCCACCACAGATTGTTTTTATGCCCGACGGAACACTTTCAGTCTTTGAACTCAGTTTTTCTTCCTCTGCATCTGAACCGGCCTGTTGCAGCATCATTTCTGAAGGACGACTGCCACTGATATTCAATGTCAGAAGGTCTGGAAAATAATGCGTATATCTTCAACGTGTAGTGTTAAAAATCAGCAAGGTATGACTCTGATTGAAGTAATCATTGCCCTCGGCATCTTCGCCACGGCGGCTCTGGCATTACTGAATAGCCTGAGTTCGCAAATGAGCGCAGTAGATCATTTTCGAACTTCTCTCTTTGCCAGCTGGGTTGCTGAAAATACGCTGATAGAAACACAGATCAAAGCGGAAAAAAAAGAAAAAAGACGAGTAACACTAGCCGGGCAGGAATGGTTTGTTGAACAGCAACATACCCTTGATAGAGAGAACAACATTAGCCAGAACCAGGTACGCGTTCTTCAGGTAGAAGATGCCCTTTCACCGATCCTTTCGGTGAGCCGCTGGACTCAGATAATGGCAGAGAAGCCATGAGCAGCCAGCAGACAGCCAAACAACAAGGTTTCACGCTGATAGAAGTCATGATTGCGATGACGATATTTGCGCTTCTCAGCCTGCTGGCCTATCAGATCCTTTCCGCATCAGTTAAAAACAGTGAAATAGCACAAGAACACACGGCAAGACTGACCGGAATTCAGACTACATTTTCTTTGCTGGAACGGGATCTGATCCAGATATTGCCACGGCAAACCGATGTGGCAGGAGCTCTTTTATCAGCCTCTGAGACCTCATTAAGTTTTACAACCATTGGCAGTTATTCTGCATCAGCCCCCTTGTCTGCCAGTGATCTTACACGGGTTACCTGGACATTTACCGATCACACACTGACGCGCAGCGCACAATCTCTTCCGTCCCAGCCACTGACTGATTCATCAGCGATAACGCCCTTTACCCTGCTGACAGGCGTAAGTTCTTTGCATTGGCGATTCTATTCCGGCGGCTGGACCAACAGCTGGAGCAAAACGGATTCTTTTCCAAAAGTCATCGAACTCATTGTCACGCTGGAAGATATGGGTGAAATACGCCGGTTATTCCTCCTGCCCCAAATAATTGAGGAGACGAAGGCAGAGTCAGTTGATAAGCCGTCTGAGCAAGCAAGTTCTGAATCCGCAGCTCCGATACCCTTAAACGGGGAGAACACCACCGATGAGTAAGCAACAAGGTGTGGCGCTACTGATCGTCTTAATGATCCTTGCCATCATGGCTGCATTAGCGGCAAAAATGACGCTGCAATTTCAGGTCAGCCAGCACCGCCAAAGTTGGTTACTCAATCAACAGCAATTACGCTGGCTAACCTTTGCCGCTGAAGAAATCGCCCTGCCGAGACTGAAAAAAGAACTTACCGAAAACCCTGTTCAAAACAACCTCGATCAGTTTGCCGTTCAGCAAGGCCACTTCACCGGCCAGGATGGATTTTCAGTGGACTATATTATTGCTGATGGACAAAACTGTTTTAACATTAACAGCCTGCGTAATAACGAGCCTGACACGACGATAGAGGGTGAACCATACAATACGCAGGTACTGAAACAACTTCTTCTTGATGCGCAGGCAACATCCGTTGAAACCGAGCGGTTCGCTGATACCCTCAGCGATTATCTTGATGCCGATAACGAGACCCGAACATCCGGTGCGGAATCCGAGTATTACGAAACGCTGATACCGCCCCGTGCTGCAGCTAATCAACGTCTTTTTTCCCTGAATGAGCTGGCGCTGCTGCCCGACCTCCCTCTTCTGCCACTCAAAAAAATCCGACATCAGCTTTGCACTCTCCCCGAAGAGTTTCAGCAAATTAATGTGAATATGCTGACCGAAGAACAGGCTCCTCTGTTAAGCGCCTTATTTCTTGGCGGTATTAATCAGGAGGATGCAATCAGATTAATTTCAGCGCGACCGCGCAGAGGCTGGGTTTCTGTTGACGCTTTTCTGAAAGAGGTGAAGAAACAGCGTTTTAGTCTGGAAATCCAAAGCAGCGAATTAAAACCGCTGCTGACGGTACGCAGCCAATACTTCGTCCTCTATACGCTAGGCCGGTTTGAAGAACAGCAAAATGCTATGAGCAGTTTTGTGCAATTCAATCCACAGGATTCAAAAATCAAAATTTATCAACGTCGCTATCGGGTAATTGAGTAAATGGAACAACTTCATCTGGCCAACAGGCTGTTTATCAGGGCTGGTACTACGCCAGAGCACTCACTCTATTGGTTCACGGATAAGGCAGAATGTGACAACGATATCCATTGCCTGCCGGATACCGAACATTTATCAGAACTCGCCACACAACCTGCGGCACGTAATGTTTGTCTGTTCATCCCGGCCAGTGAAATAGTTTTCCGTCAGATCGCTCTGCCTCAACACGCAAACAAAATTACTCGCCAGATGATTGGCCATCTTACTGAAGAAAGTATTGCCAGTGATGTCGATACGTTGCATTGGGTTGAGCTTTATCGAGAAAAACAGACACTCTTTGTGGCGGGTATTGAATCAGATTATTTAAGAAACTGGCTTCGGCTATTTAGCGATGCAGGGCTGACAATAAGGCACATTTATATTGATGCCTTGCTGCTGCCCAGGCATGAAGAAGGCTGGTCGATAATGAAGCTTGATAAGCAGTGGCTCCTTCGACAGTCGGAATATTCAGGCTGTCAGGTTGAGCAGGTATTACTCGATACCCTACTTAAAATCGCAACGCCGGAGACATTACATTACTACGGAGATGAGAAATCGATTTCTCCTGGCTGGGTGCGCGCTGATCTGCCTTTTCATCCCCTGATTATGATGAAGAATAACTGTCCGTCAGCAGTGAATCTGCTGCAGGGCGAGTTCGCCGTGCGTAAAGAAGAATCCGCCTGGGAACGTCATCTGCTACGGGTGGCAACCAGCATGGCGATACTCACGGTGCTAGTGATTATCGGCGCCAAACTTTTCACCTGGTGGCAGATTTCTCAGCAAGAATCATTACTGAAAAAAGAGATGCTTGCACTTCATCAAACCTGGTTTCCGCAGGACAAACACACCCGTAATCTGAAGTTCTATTTTGAACAAAATATGAAAAAAGTACCCATGGCTTTTCTTCCTGCACTGGCAAAACTCACGACTTATCAGGAGCAGAGCCCGCAAATTGACATAGATAAATTAGATTTTCAGCAAGAGACGAAACAGTTCACTCTGCAGATTACTACGGGTGACCGGGCGGCGATTGATGATTTCGTCGAACGGACCGAAAGCGATTTTCACTTTGCCATTTCTAAGTTAGCCACGTCATCAGCGGGTATCACCGCCACGCTAACTCAGCGGAGTAAATCATGAAACAGTGGCTGATGCTTAAAAATGAACGGGAAAGATGGCTGATACTGGTTGCCGCTTTTCTGTTGGCAGTAACTTGCATCTGGTACGGTATTTTAACCCCGCTCAACAACCGGATCGCCCAATCCCAGGCACGGGTCAACACGCAACATCACCAGCTTGAATGGATGATTCAGCAAACCCAGCGTCTCGGGGTACCTTCCGGACTGCGAGTTAAGACAGAAAAGCTGACGGAAGCTATTAACACCTCAGCGGCAGGTTTATCCCTGCAACTTCCTAAGACTACTCAGAATGAACGGGGAGTCGCCCTAAGCTTTGAGCAGATCCCTTACACCACCCTTTTACGCTGGCTTGAAATTCTCAATAAGGAATACGGTATTCAGGTCGTGGCCATCTCAATAGTGACAGGTAACGGACCAACAGGAAGCGTCAGTGTTCCTCAACTCACACTGCGTTAACGGGCAGATGTCATAACAAGGAAGATATTTAGCATGGACGGAGGATGGCAGCAATTGTCTTATATCACATCATTACCCGACGGGTTTTATCACACCTGCGTCGCTGTTTTGGGATTGCTGCTGGGCAGCTTTCTTAATGTCGTCGTTTATCGCTTGCCGCTGATGATTCAGAACGATGGTCAACTGACAGAGCATGGCTTTAATCTGAGCCTTCCGGCATCACACTGCCCCGCCTGTATACATCCGCTAAAATACTGGCAGAACATTCCGGTTTTGAGCTGGTTGTTGTTACGGGGGAAATGCCATTATTGCAAAACCACGATCTCTAAAAGGTACCCCCTTACAGAAGCAGGATGCGCCGCCATGTTTCTTGGTCTGTCGTTTCTGTTTACCACTCCCCTGAGTTTATTCAGTGCCTTATTACTGTTCTGGTTTCTTCTGGCATTAAGCCTGATTGATTTGGCAACTTACCTGCTTCCTGACCGACTGACACTGCCCTTGCTGTGGGCCGGGTTACTCGTCCACTCTCTGTACGGCAGCGTGACACTTCAGAATGCATTATATGGCGCGGTCACAGGTTATCTGGCGTTGTGGTTTTTGTACTGGAGTGTCAAGTTAGTCAGCGGCAAAGAGGGAATGGGGTACGGGGATTTTAAACTCCTGGCAGCACTTGGCGCCTGGGTGGGCTGGCAGATGTTGCCATATCTGTGTATTCTCGCCGCACTTGCGGGGATCGTTTTCACACTGGTAAGGGTATGTATTTATAAAATGTCAGAGCAAACGCCTTTCGGACCCTGCCTGGCACTGGCTGGTGCGCTGATTTACATCAGCCAGGAGAGCAAAACAATCTGGCTGATGTTGAGTTAATACAGCAGAAATTACTGGGATTCTTCTTTCAGCTGAGACTGGATGTAGTTCTGAATGCCAATACGCCCGATGAGTTCCAGTTCGGTTTCCAGCCAGTCGATGTGATGCTCTTCATCCGCCAGGATATTAATCATTAAATCGCGGCTGACGTAATCGTGCACCGAGTCAGCATAAGCAATGCCTTCGCGTAAATCCTTCGCCCCTTCAAGTTCCAGCAGCAAATCAGATTTCAGCATTTCCTCAACATCTTCACCAATATTGAGTTTGCCGAGATCCTGCAGGTTAGGAAGCCCTTCCAGGAAGAGGATCCGCTCAATATAGATATCAGCATGTTTCATTTCATCAATGGATTCGTGATATTCGATACCGTTGAGACGCATCAGTCCCCAGTTTTTAAACATACGGGCATGCAAAAAGTACTGATTGATAGCAACCAGTTCATTTCCAAGAAGTTTATTGAGGTGTGCAATGACTTTTTTATCGCCTTTCATAGGTAACTCCTCCGTTCCGGTATCTAAAGCGTAGATCCGGTTCAGAGTAAGTCAAAAAAAAGGCACACTTTTTAACTAAGTATTTTTACGCGATGTTTTTGAACTCAGGAATTTGCTGTAATTCATCTTCCATTATTTGTCGTGCCGCACGAACACATTTGCCACATTGCGTTCCTACCGGAACAAAACTCCTCAACTGTTGGAACGTTTGCGGCTGGTAACGTCTGACTGCCTGTCTGATCGTTTTATCACTGACTGAATTGCACAAACACACGTACATATAAACCACGCTTCGCATAAATCTTGAACTAACTGTAAATGAGAATGGTTATTATTGCAAATGCAGTTTGAACGCTTTTGCACACAAATTTTAGGCAATAAAAAAGGGTGCCGAAGCACCCTTTTTTTGCTCTTAATTATCAGCGATTAAGCGATAACTTTAGCAACAACACCAGCGCCTACAGTACGGCCGCCTTCACGGATTGCGAAACGCAGACCGTCATCCATCGCGATTGGGTGGATCAGGGTAACAACCATGTTCACGTTGTCACCAGGCATAACCATCTCAACGCCTTC
>NZ_QSNX01000028.1:0-47087 GCF_009498575.1 Rahnella sp. RcJ3 | reverse complement strand
ATCAAGCTCGCCACCGAATACGGCAAAACCCAGCTGAATAGCGGGCATATCGTCGATGCGCAAAACGCGCCGCGCGGGCAAGGTTTTGAGCTGCGCACCGACGAACACGGCGTCCTGCGCGGTGGTAAGGGCGTCTTTCTGAGCGCGGACGCACAGCCGCAGGGTCAGGGTCAGGTGCTGGATAACAGCGCGGCGATGGCTGAAATCGACTACCTGCAGCGTCAGGTAAAGGCCCTCAGCCAGGCCGCCGCCGAAGCCAGCGCGCTGGAGGCCGACATCGCGGCGCAAATCGCGATGTTCAGCGAACGGCTGAAGCCGATAAATCAGGTGGTGCTGGCCAGCGCGCCACAAGGCATGGCGCTGACCAGCGGCGAGCATATGCAACTGGCCGCCGCCAAAAACATGATACTGAACGCCGGTAACAATGCGGATATCGGGGTGATTAAGAACCTGACCGTCAACACTGGTGAGGAAATGGGCATCTTTGCGCTGAAGGGCGAAATGAGCCTGAAGGCCGGCGAAGGCAGGGTCGACGTTCAGGCGCAGAACAACCGGCTGGCGCTTGCGGCGGGCAAAAAAGTGAGCATCACGGCGGTGGACGGCGACATCCTGTTCAGCGCGAAAAAGCGCATCACGCTGATAGGCGGCGGCAGTTATCTCATCCTGCAGGACGGCAAAATTGAGTACGGCACGGCCGGTGAGTATTTCAGGAAAACGCCGCACACGGTGCTGACGGTGGCGGAAACGATGCCGCATGACTTTCCGTCGGTTCCACCGGTGATAAGCGGATTAACGGAACAGGAAGCAGAGAATGAGCCTGCAAACGATATAACCCGCGCCGGAATTTCCTGAGCACAGGGTATATAACCCACGAGTATCGCAATCAACATTCCAGCAAGCGGAAAGCTGAACAAGGATGAAAATATGTTATTAGCGCCCCCGATTTTACTTTCACAGCGAAAAACAGAAACTGACGATGACTGGGTCAGGCGATGTATTCACGTCGATAAATACAGGGACTTCCCCGTAAATAATCTCGGGGCCTGGCACGGTGGTGTGCATATTCCTCATACCGATGCGGGGGGGACTGCCAATCCGGTCAGGGCGATTGCGGAAGGAGAAATTGTTTTTTGTCGCTATCCTTCCGACAGAATTAGTGAGGATCCGTTGTGCTATCTGGGGGCGACAGACGACGGGGTGGTGCTGTTGCGTCACACTCTGACGCTGGGTGACCCCGAAGTGAACATCGTTTTCTATTCGTTGTGTCAGCACCTGAAACAGGTGAGAAGGAATGTACTGGAAGGCGTGGGAACCCTCATTAAAAAAGGCACGATATTGGGCACATCCGGACGCGTAGACGGCAAGAACGGATTCCATTTTCAGATTTGCTGTGATGATACGAACCTGCAAAAGCTTGCGGGGAGAAGCACAGGCAATCTTGATATCAGCAAACCTGGGCGCAGCGATATCACCTATGGTGATAAGCATTATTATTTGCCCTCCGGCACGCCTTTTATGGCCTCTCCTGACGAAAAGAAAGCGACAAGACCCCCGCTGTATATCAGCGACACTGAGCTTTTCGTCACTTTTACGAATAAGAAGGTCTTTACCCGTCAGGAAAATCCGGCAGGTAGCAGCATTTACACGAAGCTCAGTGAGGCGGGTGTCCGTTTGCCTGCCGTACCGGCAAGGGATTACGGCGAAACAGTGACCTGGAATGAAGCTGAATGGATTTGTGCTAATTATCCCGGCGGTTCGGGGTGGGTGAAAATGACTGCACCGGGTATTAATCAATACTCTGATGCCGATTTTCCTCACTGGACGGGGTGGTCACTTGTTGATGATGACAGTAATGCAGACAGCCAGTGTGATTCACCGGTTATTCAGCAATGGCAGCAGCAAATAAAAGATGAAAAAAGCTTAAAAGAAAAATATTTTTACGCGATTTGCCGGTTCCCGTTTGAATGGGATGAAACCACCGTTGACTCACGGTTCAGTTGGTTAAAGCAGGATAATAAATTCGTGCAACCTGCTTTTAATCCTCCTTCCTGGGATAAATTTCTTAATCATGCCAATGCACTCAGCTTTTTTGGCAAATTACCTGCTGACGCCCGGACAGCATTATCAGGAAGGGTCTGGCATTTCAACCCTGCTGCTTTTATTATGCATATCAATAAGGCCTCACAGGTTGAGTATATTGCAGTGGTTGGGACGCAAATACACAATGACCCAGCAAATAAACTGTCTTTTATCGGTCAGGCGGTGAGGTATATGAGGAAGTATATGCAGGAAGGCAATCGTGGAGTATACACTGTATTGATATTTGAAGAGGGTTATGAAGATAAACATTATGCTATGCTTGAATCATCAGCGATGAAGTTTGGCTTTAAATATAAGAAAATTGAATGCAATACTAATTTATTTAAATATCTAAATGAAGGCAGTGACAGGCATTGCATTCCCGTCAAACAGTTATCTATTTTTTGTCACGGTTTGCAAAGTGAGTTTGCATTTGGATATAAATATGCTGTTTCAGAAAAGTTGAGTGTGAACTTACAGAACTACACAATGATAAATGAAAATATATTTAGTCGGTTGGGAAGAATTAATTCCTATGCTTGCCGTACTGCTATGGGAAGACTTGATGGACATAGTGATTATGAATTCACACCCAAGATAAATGAAAGTTTAGCGCAAAAAATGGCTAATTATTTTGATATTCCAGTTTTTGCATATGTTATTCGGAGTAGTTATGCAGATACATGGGGGGCAAGGTCGCAACGTTTAGCTAGTAAGGTGATTAAAGATCCTTGGTTTGAGAAGCTTTCCTTAGAGCGTGAGGTTAATATAAAATTATGCGGGGCCTCATATAACATTGATGGCGCACTAAATGATGTTGGGGCAGGAACTACCCCATATAATTTGACAGATGAATACATGGAGTTTCTTCCAGTATGAAAGCCAATAAAATATTATTTATAATTTTATTATTTATTATTTTTTTCGTATATTTAATTTTTCCGAATTATATAATAGAGTCAGGTAAGTTAGGATACAGAGTGGTGGATTCTTACTCTAAGGAATATTTTATTGATTGTGAGACTGCGACTCTATACAAAAAAAAACCTATCATTATGCTTCCATCTGAAAAAGAATGGATAGAAAACCATGTTCTTGATTTATATAAAGATGAGTTAATGAGGTTTGACAAGGACGGGAATTATTTAAAAGTGGTAACATCCAATCATTGGGTTGATGGTTTTTTGTACAAGCACAGCTTATTCGATTATGATGGGGATTTAGTCGATACTTTTGAAAACATAACTTTCATGTCAGGCCGTTATTATAAATTTCAATATTCGTTTAGAAATGGAAGTGTGAACTCTGGCGTTCTTTCAAGCCTAACTCCTTCAATAATGAAAACTAATTATAGCTATGAGTTTAATGTGGGGTTGGCAAAAAAAAGCTGCTCACATCCGCAATGATGTTAATTTCAACGTTATCGCTCGATTCTCCTCTCGGAGGAGGGCTGGGTATGAAAATGGCAGTTTATTTTGGTATTCCCGTAGGGGATTTATTATTTGCGGTAATCATAAGAATGCATGGGGAACAAGGATGGAACGTCAGGAAAGTAAGATAAAAAAAGACGAATTATTTAATGAGTTGAGCCGAGAACGCGATGAGAGTGTGAACTACTGTAAGGCCGCATATAATGTCCAGGGTGCTTTACATGATGTTGTTGCGGGGACAACGCCTGTAATAATTCATTTCGGGCCAGACTACATGGAATTCATGCCAAAATGAAAAGTAAGATAGCTATCTTTATTTTTGTTTCTTTTTGTATTTTAGGTTATTTGTTTTTCCCTAAATATATTATACATTCAGATGACTATGGCTATAAAATAGCTGACTCATATGCAAGGGAATATTACATAGACTGTGAAAGACCAGCATTATACAAAAAAAAGCCCCAGAAATGGATGAAAGAACGAAAGATTGGTTAAGAAATAACACAAATGTTATATATGAAGATGAGTTGAAGGAGTTTGACCAAAGTACAGGCTATTATAAAGCAATTACAAGCGGCTTATGGATTGACTCATTTAAGTATAAATACACATTTTTTGATGTGAGTGGTGATGTTGATGGTGATACCTATGAAAGTATATTTTTCATAAGTGGATTGTATTATCATTTTCAATATACTCCCAGAAAAGGAGATATACAGAAAGGCTATTTCGCAAGTTTCAGACCTTCAACGGAAAGAAAAAATTATAGTTATGACTTTGATGTTGATTTAGCAAAAAAAAGTTGTTCACATCCGCAATGATGTTAATTTCAACGTTATTGTTCTATTCCTATCTCTAAGGAGGGCCGGGTATGAAAAGGCGAGTTATTTTAGTATTCCTGTGGTGGGTTTATTATCATCGGTAATTACGAGAATACATGGGGTCAGGGTCGTAATATTTACCTAGTAAGGTAATTAAAACCCCTTGGTTTGAGATGCTTTCCTCAGAGTGTGAGATGAATATAAAAATATGCGGGCTTCATATAACATTGATGGGGCATTGAATGATGTTGGAGTAGGCACCACGCCCTATAATCTTTCAAAGGAATATAAGGATTACCTTCCAAAATGAAAGTAAATATTAAAATAGCACTGGGGTTGGTTTCTTTATTGCTAGGTTTATATTATATGTGGCCAAGATATATTATATCTTCTGGCCCACTAGGCTATAAAGTGGTTGATTCATATAGTAAGGACTATTATATAAATTGTGAAATAGATACGCTATATAAAAAGGATAAGGCTGAAATGAGTATAATCGATAGGGAGTGGATTGAAAATAACTTGGGAAAAATTTATAAAATTAGATTGTTAGAGTTTGATACAAATAGAGATGCATTAAAAATAATAAGCGCGCCGCATTGGGTTAACAGTTTTCTTTATAATTACAGCATATTTAATGAAGATGGTATTTTAACTGACATGTATGAAAGCATTATTAAAATCAATGGGGTTTATTATAAGTTCGATTATACATTAATTCCTGGTGAGGCTGAAAAGGGAAGGTTGTCAAGTTATCCTCCAACAAAAAGAAAAATTGATTATAGCTATGGCTTTTATGTGAACTTGGCAAAAAAAAGCTGCTCACATCCGCAATGATGTTAATTAGAGTCATTGTCAGGTATTGATTTCGGCAAAAAAACCAGCCCGCAGGCTGGTCTGGTGCATCACTGACGCGAATTAACGGCGGACGGCGATGGCTTCGATTTCGATTTTTACGTCTTTTGGCAGACGGGCGACTTCAACGCAAGAACGGGCCGGGAATGGCGCGTTGTGCTCGGTGAAGAAGGTTTCATACGTGGCGTTAACGGTGGCGAAGTCATTCAGATCTTTCACGAAAACGGTGGTTTTCACAATATCTGACACTTTCAGGCCAGCGGCTTCAACGATCGCCTGTACGTTTTCCAGTGACTGGCGCGTTTGTGCAGAAATGTCGTCAGCCACAGAGCCGGTTTTAGGATCCACTGGGATCTGGCCGGAAGTGATGATCATACTGCCCAGATCCACGCCCTGAACATAAGGACCGATAGCGGCAGGGGCGTTTTCAGTGCTGATTTCGCGGGACATAATGTCTCCTGATTTGCGTTAAGGGGAACAAGAAATTGTTCCCCAGTATAAAGGCTCAGTCGTTATTGAGCACCACCTGATGCTCAAACTCTTTCTCGCAGTATTTGCATTTCAGGTGCACGCCGTCTGCGCGTTGTTTCACCGCAAAGCTGGAGTCCACCGGTTCAAAACGGCTGATGCAGTTGCCGTTCGGGCAGCGCAGTACGCCGACAATCCGGTCCGGCAGCGTCGGCATCAGCTTTTTCACCACGTCGTAATTGTCGATGCGGTTCACCGTCGCGCGCGGGGCATACACCGCCAGCTGATTGACCTGTTCGTCGGTCAGAAAGGTGTTTTCAATTTTGATGATGTCTTTGCGGCCCAGCTCGCCGGAAGGCAGGTTCAGGCCGACCGTCACACGTTGTTCCGTCTGGGTAAACTTGAACAGCGACAGTAATTTAAATCCGACCTGGGCCGGAATATGGTCGATTACCGTACCGCATTTGATCGCTTCAACCTGAAGTTTGTTGTCGTGCGTCATAATCGTTTTCTCCTCAAGTTTACTGTGCAGTGTCTGCGTTCAGAACCAGCGCCAGCAAAGCCTGACGCGCAAAAATTCCGTTACCGGCCTGCTGGAAATACCAGGCATATGGCGTTTTATCCACATCCGGCGTGATTTCATCGATACGCGGCAGCGGGTGAAGCACTTTCAGGTGCGGCTGAGCATGGGTCAGATCGGCAGCCCGCAGGACAAACTGTGCTTTCACGTTGGCGTATTCCGATGGATCCAGACGCTCTTTTTGCACGCGGGTCATGTACAGAATGTCGATTTCAGACACCACTTCATCAATGCTGCTGTGCAGGCTGTATTCGATGCCTTTCTCTTCCAGCAACGTCAGGATATACCCCGGCATCGCCAGCGCGTCCGGCGCGATAAAGTAGAAGCGGTTGCCGTTAAATTTCGCCAGTGCCTGTGCCAGGGAATGTACTGTCCGCCCATATTTCAGGTCGCCAACCATGGCGATTTTGATGTTGTCGAGACGGCCCTGAGTTTCCTGAATGGTGAACAAATCCAGCAGGGTTTGCGTCGGATGCTGGTTCGCTCCGTCGCCTGCGTTGAGCACCGGAATACCGCCGGAGAATTCGGTCGCCAGACGCGCCGCGCCTTCCTGCGGATGGCGCATCACAATCGCATCAACGTAGGTGCTGATGACCGAAATGGTATCGGCCAGCGTTTCGCCTTTTTTGCCGAGCGAGGTGTTGCTGCTGTCGGAGAAACCCACCACCGAGGCGCCCAGACGATGCATCGACGTTTCAAATGACAGACGGGTGCGGGTTGAGGCTTCGAAGAAACAACTGGCGATCACTTTGTGTTTCAGCAATTCAGGCTGCGGGTTGGCTTTCAGGCTGGCAGCGGTATCCAGTACCAGTTCCAGCTCTTCGCGGCTGAGATCGTTGATAGAAATGATGTCTTTCTGATACAGCGGATTGGCCATAGTCGTCATTCTCCTGTTCTTTACGCGTAAAAAGTGTGGCGCTCAAATTCCGGACAAAAAAAAGCCCCTCAATGAGGGGCTTTCAGTAAAACGGTAATACCACGGAAGAACAACGGCAGCGGGCTGCCTGATGGCACGGTGTTTGGTCGATCATCTGAGCACAAAACCTGGCGATTGTTCATGGGTTCTCCCGACAAATTGTGGCGCATTATACGCGGGTCATTGACGACATCAAGCGGAAAAATGGCCTAAGGCAAACGGTTGCTGCCGTGGTTTTCCTTTATCGCCAGTATTCGCCTGATTATCCTGCAAACTCTGTCCAGCTCTGTCATTTCCCGTGGCGCAACCAGCACGGAAGTACTCGATGCGATCACGCCGAGCACCTCCGGCAACCGGTGTTGATCGATAATCCGCCCCACGGCGCGACCATAGCCCGGCATGACATGTACCACGACAAATTGAGGATTGTGATCCACATCGGTGACCATTTCACTCACTGGCCTCAGGGCATCAGGGATAAGCTGAGATTGCTCATTGAGGGCGTAAATCTTTTTGCCTTTGGCATTCTGTACCTTCACGACGCCCAGTATTTTCAGCAATTGAGAAATGGTGGACTGGCCGATGTTGCGGTATCCCGCCCGCTGGAATTCCACACGCAGTTCTTCCTGTGATGAAAAACTCCGGCTGGCAATAAGCTGATGGCAGAGGATCAGTTGCTGGTGTTCTTTTTCAAGTGTAGACAACGTTCTTTTCATGGTTATGTTCCCGGTAAATAAAGGACGTCAACATGGCAAAAAAATCATTTTCTACAAAGAGTTAAACCAAAGAACCGAGACTTAGCGCGAACATCAGCAATACCAGTAAAATTCCCATCAAAGGTGCGACCCATTTCAGCCAGCGGACATAGGGCACCCGCGCGATGGCCAGACCGCCCATGACGACGGCGGAGGTCGGCGTGACCAGATTCACCAGCCCCGATGCCGACTGATAAGCGGTCACCACCAGTTCACGCCCGACGTGGGCGAAATCGGCGAGAGGCGCCATAATCGGCATGGTCATCACCGCCAGACCGGATGAAGAGGGCACCAGAAACGACAGCACCACTTCGAGCAGGAACATGACGTTAATGAAAATCACGCTGGATAATCCGGAAACGATGCCTTCTGCGCTGTGCAAAATGGTGTGGGTGATCATGCCGTTGTCCATGATCACCACGATGCCACGGGCAATGCCGATGATCAGTGCCACGCCGAGCAGGTCGCGTGCACCATCAATGAATGTCGAGGTCAGTTCTTCCTCACTCATGCGGGCAATCAGCCCCACCAGGATCGCTGCGGCCAGGAAAACGCCGGAGATTTCCCCCATCCACCAGCCTTTTACCGATACGCCATAAATCATCACCACAAAAGCCAGCGCGAAGATCAGCAGAATGATTTTACGTACGCCGGTAAAGGGCAGCAGTTCATCGCTGCGGTTACCGAGAAAGTGGGCGCGGTTGCTGTCCCACTGATCAGCCACAACAGAAAGCGAGGGATCGCGGCGCACTTTACGGGCATAGCGCATCACCCAGATCACGCAGATCAGCCAGCCGACGATCAGAATCGCCACGCGCAGGCCGATCCCGTGGGTGAAGGGGATCCCGGCAGCATTGGCGGCAATCACTGTCGCGAAAGGATTGATCGTTGAGCCGAGCGTGCCAATCCCGGCGCCCAGCAGTACGGTAGCCGCCGCGACCAGCGGGTCGAAACGGGCCGCCATCATCACCGGTACCAGAAGGGTGTAAAATGGCAATGACTCTTCGGCCATGCCGTAAATGGTGCCACCGGCGGCGAACAGTGCCATCAGGATCGGGATCATCCATTCTTCTTTGCCCTTAAGCCGGACAGTCACCCGTTCAATTCCGGCGTCGATTGCCCCGGTTTTGGTGACGATGCCCAGAAAACCGCCGATGATCAGAATAAATAAAGCGACATCAATTGCGCCAGCCTGGCCGGTGGTGTGGTTGTACAGGCCATCAATGGGCGCGAGGAAAATATCCACCAGCCCCTGCGGGTTGCCGGTAACGGCGTGATAGGTGCCTGAGACGGGAACTTCTTTACCCAGCCCGACATTCATCGCCATGTCGTACTGACCGGCGGGGATAATCCAGCTCAGGCCCGCAACCAGCGCGATAAGCACAAACAAAATGGTGTAGGCAGAAGGGAATTTGAATGTACGCATAAACGTAATCCTTAAAAAAAGCGTGAAGGCAAAACGCCTTCACGCAAGGGGCTTAGTCATCGCCAAGGGTGGCGACCATGACCGCTTTTATGGTGTGCATACGGTTTTCGGCTTCATCAAAAACGATGGAATGCGGGGACTCAAAAACGTCATCCGTCACTTCCAGCCCTTTCATGCCGTAAGCGATTTCCAGTTCTTTGCCGAGGGTGGTTTCTTCGTTATGGAAGGCGGGCAGGCAGTGCATGAATTTGACGTCAGGATTGCCGGTGGCGTTAAGCACCGCCGCATTAACCTGATACGGGGTCATCAGACTGATACGTTCTGCCCAGGCGGTTTTGGCTTCGCCCATTGACACCCAGACATCGGTGTAAAGAAAATCGACGCCCTGTACGCCTTCATCAACGTGCTCTGTCAGCAGGATCCTTGCGCCGGTAGTGCGGGCGATATCGCGGCAGGTCGCGACCAGTGTCTCTTCCGGCCAGAAGGATTTTGGCGCGATCAGACGGATATCCATTCCCATTTTTGCTGCCCCGACCATCAGGGAATTACCCATATTGTTTCGGGCATCGCCCAGATAAGCGAAGCTGATCTGACAGAGTTTTTTACCCGGCGAGTGTTCAAGCATGGTCATCAGGTCGGCAAGGATTTGGGTCGGATGAAACTCGTCGGTCAGCCCGTTCCACACCGGTACGCCGGAGAATTCCGCCAGTTCTTCCACCGTCTTTTGTGCAAAACCCCGGTATTCGATGCCGTCATACATTCGCCCCAGCACGCGGGCGGTGTCTTTCATGGATTCCTTGTGTCCGATCTGGCTGCCGCCAGGGCCGAGATAGGTCACGTGTGCGCCCTGATCAAACGCGGCGACTTCAAACGCACAGCGGGTGCGGGTCGAGGTTTTCTCAAAAATCAGCGCGATATTTTTTCCGCGCAGACAAGGGCGTTCCTGACCCGTTTGCTTATCGTCTTTAAGCGTCAGCGCCAGGGTGATCAGTTGCTGAATTTCTTCCGGTGTGAAATCAAGAAGTTTAAGAAAATGACGGTTTTTCAATGTGGTAGTCATAACATCATCCTGAAATAATCAAGTGAGGGCGGGTTATTCCGCGCGGATACAGGTGCCTTTCAGACCGGCCAGAATGGCTTCACCCTCTTCCAGTGCGCCGATCCCCGCCAGCCCGTGGCAGGCGTCGACAAACTGGCAGGCGGCACTGACTTTCGGCCCCATGGATCCGGCGTCGAAGGTCATACCGGCGAGATCCCGTGTAGTGATTTGATGCAGCGGACGCTGCTCCGGCGTGCCCCAGCCGAGGTACACCGCATCGGCATCGGTCAGGATCAGCAGCGCGTCGGCCTGTAACTGACGCGCCAGCAGCGCCGCCGAAAGGTCTTTGTCGATGACGGCCTCTGCGCCTGCCAGCCCGTCGGCGGTCTGATGAACCGGCACACCGCCGCCGCCGTTACAGATGACCAGATAGTGCTTTTCCAGCAAGTCACGGATGGCATCAATCTCGAGGATGCGCTGCGGTTGAGGAGAGGCGACCACGCGGCGGAAATGCTGCCCGTCGGCTTTCATCGCCCAGCCTTTTTCGGCGGCCAGATTTTCCGACTGCGCCTGCGTATAAACCGGACCGATGTATTTCGTCGGCTTATCAAATGCCGGATCGAGTAGGCTGACTTCCACCTGCGTCAGCAGGGTGCAGACGCGACTCTCAGGCAGACAATTTTTCAACGCCTGTTGCAACAGATAGCCGATCATCCCCTGTGTTTGTGCCACCAGAATATCGAGCGGGTAGGGCGCGACTGCCGGATAAGCGCTGTTTTGCAGCGCCAGCAATCCGACCTGCGGGCCGTTGCCGTGCACCAGCACGACGCGCCATTTCTGGCATAGCGCAGCCAGCGTTTCGGCCGCCAGACGGATGTTTTTGCGCTGCAGTTCGGCTTCGAGCGGTTCGCCACGGCGCAACAATGCGTTGCCGCCGAGGGCGACAACCAGAACAGGTTTGTTCATGAAATTTTCCCGGTATAGGTGATCAGATGTCGTCGCGTTCAAGCGGGCAGCTCATGCAACGCGCGCCGCCGCGGCCTCTTCCCAGTTCATCACCCGGAATGGGGAGAACGGTGATTCCGGCTTTGTCGTATTTTTCGTTAGTCCGGGTGTTACGTTCGTAGCCGATGACCACGCCGGGACGCACGGTCAGGACGTTATTGGCGTCATTCCACTGTTCGCGTTCGGCTTCAAAACTGTCGCCACCGGTGGTGATGAGTCTGATGTCGTCAATGCCCAGCGCTTTACCGATTGCCCGCACGAACTGTGGTTCTTCGGTGCGACGCAGGCCACCGTGACCATTGTCGGTCAGCGTCCAGCACAACGTGGTGTCGCGCACCACTTCCGGATACACCGAGAAAGTGTCCAGATCGATATGTGTCATGACGGTATCAAGGTGCATACAGGAACGGTGTTTCGGTAATTGCAGCACAATCACTTTGGTGGCTTGCTGATGTTTGAACAGTGAACGCGCGAGGAACTCCACACCCTGCGGTGTCGTGCGTTCTGATAAACCAATTAATACTGCGCCACGGCCAATGACTAAAACATCGCCACCTTCCAGCGTGGCGTGGTCGTAATTAAATTCGTCGTCGCCAAAGTAAGTAATAAATTCGTTATCGGTAAAGTGCGGGTGCCAGCGATATATGGCCCGTAAATTATTGGTTTCCCGTTTACGTGCTTCCTTTGCCATCGGATTAACTGATACGCCGTTATATATCCAGCAGGAGGTATCACGGGTAAATAAATGATTGGGTAAAGGCTTAATCACGAAGTCATTTAACTGATGCGTATCTGTGACCATATTATGGAATGTATCGGGAATTTCACTGTATGTTAATCCGCCGCTCATAAACCGGGCCGTTTGCCGGTGAGGAAGATCGGCCAGCCAGCCACGAATCTCTTCGGCAAATTGTGGCCCAAGCCGGTAATCCGAGATTTGCCGGCTGAGCAGCCAGTCTTTGGCCTCGCGGTTATCGAGGGTTTCCGTCAGCAGGTCAGTGAGCAATAAGACTTCCACACCTTGCTGGCGCAAGGTCTGACTGAAGACGTCATGCTCTTTTCCGGCGCGCTCAACGGAAAGTACGTCATCGAATAATAATTCCTGACAATTCGACGGGGTGAGTCGCTGTAAACTTAAATTTGGCCGGTGAAGCATCACGCTGCGAAGTTGGCCTATTTCGGATCCTACATAATGCCGTTTCATATTTATCCCTTTTTATAAAAAGAAGACCAAATAATGTTTTGGGCAAATGAATTACGCGGAGAATAAATAATATATTCAACCTGAAATGGAATGTGCCCGCAACGGAGTGAATAATATTCCGCTCAGGCATTTAATATGTGATTCAGATCGCATCAGAATAAACGGATGAAAGAGGTTATATGTTGATTGATAAGCGTCATTGTTTTATTTATTAGCGGGCGCAGTAAAGTGAATAATAAACGAAATATCAGCGTAATTATTTATCCTGACAGTAAATGACCGATTGAGATAATGTTTACTCAGTTATAATCCGCTAAAAAATAAGGGGTTTATTTCTCGTCTGCATAGAATGTCTTTTTTCATGATTAAATATTTATAAATACTCTGAAACCTTAAATAACTATGATTTATTTGGGGTGTTTTCGGTTTAATTAACTTTGTGATCTGTGAGTGAGTTTTTATAAAAAATCCGTAATACCAACAGGATGAAAGGGCCACACTGAATACGTTTTCAGGGTTTATGCAATCTGACTGCATAACCATTGTTTACCGGCTACGGGTGATGTTCAGCCACAAAAATATCCCCCAGAAAGTCAAAATTTTGATCCCGCTCTGGCAAGCAGACAGCAAACAGGATTAGTATTTATGAAACGCTGTTTCACTCATGCATTACAAACCCGAGGTTATGATGATCACAGGAAACATCCACGCACTGCATCTCGTCCCTTATCTGCCCGCTGAGCTGCGCGAGGCCATTGAATACGTTAAACAACACATCACGCCGGACACCCCGTTGGGTAAACACGATATCCGCGGCAACGACGTTTTTGTGCTGGTTTCCAATGATTCCACTGCGCCACAGGCTGAACGCCGTGCCGAGTTCCACGCACGTAATCTGGATATCCAGATTATCCTCAACGGCACCGAAGGCATGACGTTCAGCAACTTACCGGCAGGATATGTCGATACCGACTGGCTGGAAGAGAAAGACATCGCGTTCCTGGCTGCCGGTGAGCAGGAAAAAACCATGATCATGCAGACCGGCGATTTCGTGGTGTTTTATCCGGGCGAAGTGCATAAACCGCTGTGCGCCGTCGGCGAACCGGCCAATGTGCGTAAAGCCGTGGTGAAAATGAACGTCAGCGCATTGTCCGCTTAATGCTTATTGTGTAGCGCTTTGTGCGCTTGATCAGCTTCATCCGCCAGCGACGCAGCCTGCCGAGACGTTCCGGCGCTTTGAGTTTGTGTTTGATCCACACCACCTGCCACGGCTGGAGACGCATCTGGCCGTTAAATACTTCTCCGCTAATCAGATCCTTCCCTTCGACCGCCAGCTTCAGCATCTGCGAATGATCGCTGATATTGAATATGCAGCTGATCCGGTCTTCGGTTTTCGGATCATAGCGTTCCATCGCAAACAGCGATTTGCCCAGATCAAACACGCGCTGGCCAGCCTGCGGTGAAAATGCCGGGTGCTCGCGGCGGTGCCTGATGAGTGCCTGTAATCCGTAAAAAATGCGGGCGCGTAAGCCGTCTTTTTTTTCCAGTTCAGCTTCAATATCCATCAGATCCAGCTTTTTACGGTTGATGCGGCGGTTGATCCCGGACTGATGCATGCCGTCGAGATCGTTCTCGCTGCCCAGCAGGCTGTGAATATAAATCGCCGGGACGCCGATAAACGACAATAACAGCGCCTGTGCCGCCAGAAACTTGCGGGCTTTCATCTCGGTATTATCTTCCGGTTCGGTCAGCGCGCTCAGGTAATTAATGTTCAGTTCGTAAGGCGAATGGGTGCCGTCGCCGTTGTCTTTATAGGACACGCGGCCT
Source organism: Rahnella sp. RcJ3 (assembly GCF_009498575.1). Taxonomy (NCBI): domain Bacteria; kingdom Pseudomonadati; phylum Pseudomonadota; class Gammaproteobacteria; order Enterobacterales; family Yersiniaceae; genus Rahnella; species Rahnella sp. RcJ3. The sequence continues at coordinate 32,682 of NZ_QSNX01000028.1, read as the reverse complement.
TCCTTGCGCAGCGTTTCCTGCGCCATGTATTTACGTTCGTCATCGGTCAGGAAGGTTTCGGTCGGACGTAAACCGATGCCGTCGTGGCTGGCAAGGAAGTTGAAATAGGTGGTGTCAGGGTAACGGGCTTCCGCATTCAGGCTTTGCGCCCATTGGGTGAGCGTGGTGGTGTCCTGACGCAAAAAAGCGTGCAAGGTCAGCGGTGGCAGCGGGAACTGATACACCATGTGTGCCTCGTCACCTTCGCCGAAATAACTGATATTTTCGTGATGCGGAACGTTGGTTTCAGTGATGATCCGCGTGCCGGGGATCACTTCATCGAGAATAGTGCGCCAGACTTTAATGATGTTATGCGCCTGTGGCATGTGAATGCAGCGCGTCCCGGCTTCTTTCCAGATATAGCCAATCGCATCAAGGCGGATCGACTGCCCGCCGCTGGCGGCGTATTGCAACAGCACATCAATGCTTTCCAGCAAGACCTGAGGATTCTTGAAATTAATATCGATCTGATCTTCACTGAACGTCGTCCACAGATACAGCTCGGTGCCGTCGGTTTTGATAAATGGCGAGAGTAGCGGCGAAGCGCGCGGGCGCACGACGCGGCTGTAATCCAGCTCGGGATTAGCGGCAATAAAGTAATCTTTGTAATACGGATCGTCATGCAGATAGCCTTTCATCCATTCGCTTGAGCGGGAAATATGGTTGATCACGCAATCAAACATCAGGTTGAAATTGGCCGAAAGGTGATGAATATCTGACCAGCCACCAAGATGTTCATCGATCCGCCGGTAGTCAATGACGCTGAAGCCGTCGTCTGAACTGTACGGATACATCGGCAGAATATGGATGTCGCTGATAATGTCGCGCAGATAAGTGTTAGCGAAATGATTGAGCGTCGCCAGCGGCGGTTGCTCGCCGTGACGGATATTATCGCCATAAGTAATCAGATAAATATTGGTACCATCCACCCAGCGGGTGGTGCGATGTTTGCCGTAATTCCATTTGTCGGCGAGATGCAGGATTTTTTTCAGCAGGTCGGCGATGTGTTCCCGGGGGTAAATCCTGCTTAACAGGCTTTCCAGCCGCAGAACATACTCAAGATTGACTGAGCTCATATCGGTTCCTTCTTCTGCATTTTTGTTTTTTTGACCAAAGCGCTTTAAAAAGGTTAGCTGAAAATGCAGTCTTCTGGCGGGAACGGGCGGGATAAAGTGCAAAACGATGTAAAGATTGCAGCGTGCAGGAAGTTTATCCTTGCTGCACGCCTGGGGGAAATCAGTCGTTACCGAGGGTGGCAACCATCACCGCTTTGATGGTATGCAGACGGTTTTCAGCCTGATCAAATACTACGCTGTGGCTGGATTCAAAGACTTCATCGGTGACTTCCATGCCGCCGTGCAGGCCATACTCTTCCGCCATTTGTTTGCCCAGCGTGGTCTGGTCGTCATGGAAGGCTGGCAGACAGTGCAGGAATTTCACCTGCGGATTGCCGGTCAGCGCCAGCATCGCGCTGTTGACCTGATAAGGGCGTAGCAAATTAATACGCTCTTTCCAGACTTCTTTCGGCTCGCCCATGGAAACCCACACGTCGGTATACAGGAAATCAGCCTCTTTCACGCCGGTCGCAATATCTTCGGTCAGGGTAATGCTGCCGCCATTTTCTTTCGCCAGGTGCTCACAGGTGGCGACCAGTTCGGCTTCCGGCCAGCAGGCCGACGGTGCGACAAGGCGCAAATCCAGACCGCATAATGCGGCGGCTTCCAGCAGCGAATTGCCCATATTGTTACGGGTGTCGCCCAGATAGGCCAGACGCATGCCTTTCAGTGGCTGGCCCGGCAGGTGTTCCTGCATGGTCAGCAGGTCAGCCAGCAACTGCGTCGGGTGGAATTCGTTGGTTAAGCCATTCCACACGGGGACACCGGCATATTGCGCCAGAATTTCCACTTTATCCTGACCGTAACCGCGATACTGAATACCGTCGTACATGCGGCCAAGGACGCGGGCGGTATCTTTCATCGATTCTTTGTGGCCGATCTGGCTGCCGCTTGGGCCGAGATAGGTGACTTTCGCCCCCTGATCGTATGCGGCAACTTCGAAAGAGCATCGGGTGCGGGTTGAGTCTTTTTCGAAGATGAGCGCGATGTTTTTGCCTTGCAGGCGGGCTTTTTCGGTGCCGTTTTTCTTAGCCGCTTTTAATTCTGCGGAGAGTTTCAGCAGTGACGAAATCTCTGACGGGGTAAAATCCAGTAACCTGAGAAAATGACGTTTACTCAACAAACTCATGATGTCGCTCCATAGCGCGTAAGCATTTCGGATTGAATTTAAATTCAATTTAACTGGATGAATATGCAAATACAACCCCGCAGCAAAAACTTTGTCGTTTATAGTGGAGACGCGCCCTGCGGTGTGTGAAAATAGCGTACAAACGTCACATTGATTGAGGACAGAGATATGGCAAACCGTGAATTGCTGGAAGAACAACGTGAAGAGACTCGCTTAATCATCGAAGAACTGCTGGATGATGGCAGTGATCCTGACGCGCTTTACACTATCGAACACCACTTATCTTCAGAGAAGTTTGAAGTTCTGGAGAAAGCAGCAGTTGAAGCATTCAAACTGGGTTATGAAGTCACTGACGCTGAAGAACTGGAAGTGGAAGATGGTTCAACCGTGATGTGCTGCGACGTGATCAGTGAAATCGCGCTGAAAGCGGAGTTGATCGACATCCAGGTTGAGCAACTGATGAATCTGGCCGAGGCCAACGGCGTCAACTATGACGGCTGGGGCACTTACTTCGAAGGCGATGACGACGAAGAAGGTGAAGAAGGCGAAGACGACGATTTCGTTGATGAAGATGATGACGGAAAACGTCATTAATCTGAATGCCTCCCCCTTCGCAGGGGGAGGCGTTAATTAAAGCACGTCCCCGTTACTCTCAATCACTTTCTGATACCAGCCGAAACTCTCCTTTTTCGAGCGTGCCATTGTGCCGCTGCCATCATCGTTTTTATCGACGTGAATGAAGCCATAACGTTTGCTGTACTGCCCGGTGGTAAACGACACGCAGTCGATGCAGCCCCACGGCGTATAACCCATCAGATCCACGCCGTCTTCCAGCACGGCTTTTTTCATCTGCGCGATGTGTGCTTTCAGATACGCAATGCGGTAATCATCGTGAATGACGCCGTCATCACCCGCTTTGTCGATCGCACCAAAGCCATTCTCGACAATAAACAGCGGCTTCTGATAACGCTCGTACAAAATATTCAGGGTGTAACGTAGCCCGACGGGATCAATCTGCCAGCCCCAGTCAGACGCTTTCACATGCGGATTCGGCACGCTGCCCGCAAAACCTGACAAGCCATTATCATCACTCGGATTGTGCGCTGAAATGGCGTTGCTCATGTAATAGCTCAGGCCGATGTAATCCGCACAGCCATCGCGAAGTGCCTGTAAATCGCCATCTTCCATTTTGATGTTGAAGCCGCGACGTTCCCACTCTTTCAGCGCATACGCCGGGTAATAACCGCGCATATGGACGTCGCTGAACAGGAAGCGTTCGTGCATTGCTTCAACGGAATACATCACGTCGTCAGGATGGCAGGAGAACGGATAGAGCGGCACCATGGCGATCATGCAGCCAATCTGAAAATCAGGGTTGATGTCATGGCCAAGTTTCACCACTTTAGCGCTGGCCACGAACTGATGATGCAGCACCTGATACATCGTCTCTTCCGGATTTTCCTCCTCGGTAAATACCACGCCGGAGCAGCAATAACCGAACAGCGGATATTTCCAGTTACGCTGGTTATTGATCTCGTTGAAGGTCATCCAGTATTTCACTTTGCCTTTGTAACGCTCCATCACCACCTGGCTGAAACGCACAAAGAAATCGACGACCTGACGGTTTTTCCAGCCGCCGTATTCCTTCACCAGATGCCACGGCATTTCGAAGTGGGAGAGGGTGATTACCGGCTCAATATTGTGTTTGAGCAGCTCATCAAACATATCGTCATAAAATTGCAGACCGGCTTCGTTTGGCTGTAATTCGTCACCGTTCGGGAAGATGCGCGTCCAGGCAATCGAGGTGCGGAAGCATTTGAAACCCATTTCGGCGAACAACGCGATGTCTTCTTTGTAGTGCGAGTAGAAATCGACGGCTTCGTGGTTCGGATAGCTGTAGCCGTCAAGCACGCCGTCGGTCATCACCCGGTCAACGCCGTGCGCGCCGCCGGACAGGACGTCGCAAATGCTGATGCCTTTGCCGCCCTGGTTCCAGCCGCCTTCCACCTGATGCGCCGCTACCGCGCCGCCCCACAAGAAATCTTTCGGTAACTGATGATTCATTTGATTCTCCCTGGATACTTGATGAGGGCAGATTGCTTCTGCCCTGTAGATCGTAATGTCAGATTTAATTCATTTCAGCCTGCGCAGCCCGACGGGTTTCTGCCGGTACTTTTTGGGTCGCGGTAACATCGGGTTCATCTTTGAAACCGACCAGCCAGGTGAACAACGCACCGAGCACAAAGGCGACGCTAATGGACAACAGGAAACCGAGGAACTGTGGCATATGACCTTCTTTGAAGAACACCGGCAGTACGGCAATCCCCGGCAGGCAGTAGCTCCATGAAACTGCATTAAAGGAACCGGCAATCGCACCGCCAATCCCTCCTGCGACACAACTGCACAGGAAAGGTTTTTTCAGGCGCAGCGCCACACCATAAATAGCGGGTTCAGTGATACCGAACAGGCCGGTGACGCCCGCAGACAATGAGATCCCTTTCATTTCGCGGCTGCGGGTTTTCAGATACACGCCAAACATGCTGCCGGTCATCGCGAAGACGGCAGAAGCCTGCAGGCCGGTAAAAGTGTCGTAACCCAGCGTCGCGTAGTTGCCGACGGTGACCGGCGTAATGCCCCAGTGAACGCCAAGTGTGACCAGCGGCTGCCAGAATGCGCCCACCACGAAACCTGCAATGGTCGGGCTCAGGTGATAAAGGGTGTTATAAACGCCGCCAATCGCGCCACCGATCAGGTTTCCGACCGGGCCAAACACCAGCAGGGTCATCGGCACCATAATCGCGATACAGAACATCGGTGTGAACAGGTTGCGGATCACCACCGGCAGCACTTTATTGAAGAAGTGCTCGATGTAAGACATTGCCCAGACCATCAGAATGATCGGGATAACCGACGCGGTATAGCTCAGGTATTTCACCGGAATACCGAGGAAATCGAGCGTTGGTGCGGAAACCGGAATACCGACCACGTTCTGCAGGATATTCGCAATATCAGGATTGCTGACCGCTTCACGCATCAGTTGCTGCATGGCCGGATCGGCGGAGTTGATCGACGTTATCTTAAAGGCCGTCAGCATATTCATGTAATCGGGGCTGATCAGCGCGCAGGCTGTAATGACTGCGGTGAAAGGATTGACGTTGAATTTTTTCGCGGCGGTGAAAGCAATCATCACCGGCAGGAAGGTAAAGGCCGTCCACGACACAAAATTAAGAATACGGTAGGTACCGCTGCTGGCGTCCATAATGCCGATGGCAGCCAGGAAGGAAATAATCCCCTGCAAAATACCGCAGGCGGCAAGCTGATAAAGGAAAGGCGTAAAGATGCTGGATATCACGTCCATGACGCGGCTGACAATACCCACATTCGGTGCAGAAACCGGTGCATTTTCATCAATCTGGATCAGTTTCAGCACCTGCTTGTACGCGTCGCTCACGTGATTGCCAATCACCACCTGCATTTGTCCGCCGGCCTCGATAACGGTGATAACGCCTTTCACTCGTTTTAATTCTTCTTTATCGACGGCTTTATTATCTTTCAGAACAAAGCGTAAACGTGTGGCGCAATGTGTGATGCTAATCACATTATTATCGCCACCAATATATTTAACAATATCCTGAGCGGTCTGAGCGTAATCAATAGCCATTGTTTATTATTCTCCTGCGGGAATACAGAGGTGAGCTTTTTTGTTTTTTTACTCGTCGGCAGGAGTGTAGCAAAAGAAAAGGTATTGTCACGATATAACAAAAATCAAATCGGGTGATTTGTTACTTATTAAAAACACCCTGTTTTTTCATTGCGCTGAGTCACGTTTTATTAACGGTAATTTCTTGCCGATGGTCTCAATAATATAAAGTACCGGGATCTGCGTGGTAATATTATATTGTCCTTCGAGGACTATTTGCGGCATGTGATAAGAGATGTTGAGGTCTGCAAGCCGCGCCAGTGTTGAGTTCTCGCTGTTAGTGAGGCTGATGATTTTGCAATTATGCTGGCTGAACTGCGTAGCAAAACGCAGCACTTCTTCCGTTTCACCCGAGACAGAAAGAATAATAGCGATAGCGTCTTTATACATATCACTGTTGATCGGGAAATAAGGATCATCAATAAAGGTACTGAATTTTCCGACATTAGAGAAAAAGCGTGCGCTGTATTTTCCTAATGAACCTGATGTCCCGACGCCGACAAATATAATACGCTGCGCATTGGCAATCTGGCGGGCGGCCTTTTCTAATAATTCATCAAAATCACTGTTATTAATACTTTTGAAATAACTGATGATCTCACTGATGCCAAACGACACTGGCGGCTTTTCTTCATGCTCTAAAAACAACTTGAAACGGATACGAAATTCGGAATAACCGTCGCAATCCATTTTCTTGCAGAAGCGCAAAACTGTCGTGGTCGAGACACCTGCGGCATCCGCCAGTTCACGAATGGTCATGTACATGACTTTATCGCCGTTTTTGACGATGTAGTTGTAGACCGTCAGTTCCAGTTCGTTTAACGCTGAAATGGCTTTATGTGTGAACATTCAGATGCCTGTTTGCAAAGCGCGAATAAAGAACGTCAACGGTGTCAGAGGTGTTTTAACATCGTCACTTCACAATCGACATGGCCGGTGTTGCCGAGGGCGCAGTCAATGTGATGGAAACCCAGACGTTCATACAGCGCAATCGCCTGGGTCAGACTGGCGGTGGTTTCCAGATAGCAGCGGGCAAAGCCCTGCTGGCGTGCATGTTCAATGGCCTGTAAGGCCAGTCGTTTTGCCAGCCCCTGACCGCGCAGTGCTGGCATAAAATACATCTTCTGCAATTCACACAGATCGTTATCTGCACCGGATAAGGGTGCGACGCCGCCACCGCCCGCGACCACCCCGTCCAGTTCTACCACCCAGTAGGCACAACGGGGCTGGCTGTAGGTTTCAAACAGGTGATCCAGATTCGGGTCAGCGACGGTATAGCCTTTATCGGCGGTCAGGCCAAATTCGGCAGAAACGTGGCGGATCACGTTAGCGATGGCAGCGTTATCTTCATGGCGTATCGGGCGCACCCGCACGCTGACAGGAAGGGAGGTCGTCATGTTACTCACTCAGTTTCAATAACAGGCAAACAAACAGACCGTTTTAATACCATTTTAGGGCGTGCTGATGCAACGCCGCAGGCGTTTCCCGATGATTTTACTTATCCCAAATGCGAATTTTTTTCATTGGCAGAGGGAATAATTCGTTGCCTGAAAGGTCAGAGACATGATTAAATCTTCATCGTTACACAATGTGCTCTGCCACCTTTCTTTATTTTAAGAAGGGCGGCTTCCCATTCCTTTCAGGACGAAAGATAAAAATGTCAGATAATAATCAATATAACGATAACCTGCATCAGGTACGTTTTCATGGCAAGGGCGGAGAGTATTTCGCAATATGGCTGGTTAATGCATTATTAACCATCATCACTCTGGGGATTTATTCGGCATGGGCGACCGTTCGCCGTCGTCGTTATTTCCTCGGTAATACCGAAATTAATGGCGACCGTTTTGATTACCACGCAAAACCCGTTCAGATATTGAAAGGACGTTTGCTGGTGATTGGCGGCATTATCGTCTTTTATATTCTGGCCGCACTGCTGCCTCAGCTGGCTCTGTTGATTGCGCTGGTTTTCCTCGCGCTATTGCCCTGGGTGATTATCCGCAGCTGGCGTTATAACGCGATCATGACCAGTTACCGTGGTGTGCGTTTTAACTATCACTGCAAAACAGGCCGTGCGTACTGGACAATGTATCTGTGTCCGATTCTGTTAATGCTGGCGCTGTATATTCCGATCACTGCGGTGGTATTAATTGCCGTTCAGATGGCCAGTATCAGCGCGATTCTGATCAGCGTGGTATTAGTGGCGGTGGCATTGGTACCGGGTGTGGCAGCGGTGCAGGGTATTATCAGCGCCATGACACACGATCTGTATGTGAATAATCTCTTTTTCGGCAATACCGCTTTCCGCGCTGATCTGAAAAAAGCCGCATTTATTAAATATAGCCTGCTGGGCATTGTGTTATTCCTGCCTTTCCTGATCATCGCCCTGTGGCTGATGGGTTCCTTCTTCACTACGCTGTTACAGATGGCTTATATGGGGGGCATGTCTGAAGACATGGCGGGCATGATGCTGATGAGCAATTTATTCAGCTTCATTCTGGCCTTCATCATCATGTTTGTCGGCGCGCTGGTGGTGGCGAGCTATCAGGTGGTGGCTGTGCGCAATTACGTCTTTAACCAGACGCAAATCGGTGACCGCGTGAAACTGCGTTCATCCATGAAAACGATGTCTTATCTGGGTCTGCTGTTCACCAATGCGCTGATTGTGGTCTGCTCGCTGGGGCTGGCAACGCCTGTCGCCCATGTCCGTTCCGCCCGCTATATGGCAGCCTGCACGGCGGTGACCGGTGATTTATCCCTGCTGGAAGTTCAGGCGCATGCTGACACCGCCAACACGGCAGTGGCAGAAGAAGTGACTCAGGCGTTCGACCTTGGCGTCGGAATGTAATGCATGATCATTGAAGGCTTTTATCAGCCTCCTGGACGGGCAGCTCGCAAGGCTGCCCGCCTTTTTTTGGGCGGCGACCCGTGTCTGACGCTGGAAGCTGAAAACCTGAACCCGACTTTTTCTCTCAGCGAGATCGAGGTTTCTGATGCGCTGGGCACGATCCCGCTGTTTCTCACTTTTCCCGATGGTGGCCGTTTTGTGCCTGCCGATGACGGTGCATTTCGTCACTGGTTACGGCAGCATCGCCGGCCCGGCTGGGTATACCGCATGGAAAGCCATAAGCGCGGGGTGCTCCTCACCTTACTGGCGACCTGCCTGCTGATTTTCTTTTATATCTACGGTTTATTGCCGTGGGCCAGCAATGTGATTGCGCAGCGAATTCCCACCACTGTTGAGCAAAACCTCGGGCGTCATACGCTGACACTGCTCAGCGCCAGTGATTTCCGGGATTCGGCGTTGCCTGCCGATAAACAGAAAGCACTTCAGCAGCTTTTCCAGCAGGTGATCCCGCCGTCATTACGCACCGACCGTACGCCGGTCCGGCTGAAGCTGATGAATATTCCCGATGTGGCTAACGCTTTCATGCTGACGGACGGCACGCTGATCCTCAGCGATAAACTGGTGGCGCTTAGCCCGGGTGATGACGCGCTGGCAGGGGTAATGCTGCATGAGATGGGACATCACGCTTACCGGCATCCCATGCGCATGCTGGTGCGTTCCTCGCTGGTGTCCCTCACGCTGTTATGGATGACCGGCGATGTCAGCGGCATTGGCGATACCTTATTACAAACGGCATCGCTGGCGAATGAACTGCAATTTTCCCGCGGTATGGAGCGTGAAGCGGATAACTGGGCGATAGCAGAAATGAAGCGGGAAGGGCGCTCGCTTGAGCAAATGGCGGAAATATACAGCAGGGTATCCGCAGAATCGCAGAAGGAGAAAGCGGACGGCGTGTTACCTGACTGGCTCAGCACACATCCTGCGATGCAGTCACGTATCGGGCATATCAGGGATGCGGCAAAGGAGTAGTGATGATCTAAAACCTCTGACGGGTCCGCGAAAGAACCCGTCAGAACGTGAAGTCTTACTCGTAGGTCACCGTAAAATTCGCGACTGCATTCGCCGATAGCATTAAGTATCTTCAACTCAACGACTTCAGATGAAAAAGCAAAGTCGGGCGAAGATAACAATTTGGAAAAACTGATCAGGTCGTTAATAAGACTTGCGGGTATCAGCGTTACTTCCAGAACTGTGCTTTTGTTTTTATTATCTTTTCATCCTATTTTCTATTTCCTCTGATGATTTTTATAATTATTATTATTTATAATAAACATTTATTTCCGGTTTTGATTGGCCAGCTTTAATAACATATTGTTTTTTAGGCACTCCGCTAATTTTTTTACTGTCATGCCCGTTGATACTTTTTCGTCGGATTGCCTCCCGCGCTGTTATGAAATATCCCATTATATTTCAACTGGATAATGCGAGGTACTGGTATTGTTTAGTCTGTACATTTAATGTGGTGTATGTTCTAAAGTTATTTAATTACTAGTATTTTTGTTTGCGAATATATAGGTTTTTGCATGTAATTCAAGGTTAAAACATTGTTCGTTAACTTTACTAAAATATTAATTAAGGAGATCGGCTGTATTGTTATCCCTGTGATGCACTATTATCTGCCCCAGAAGTAAGGGCGCGTAATTATTTTACAGAACTTACTGCTTTATTAAATCGGACAGTACTGTCTATGAAATGTAAACTCAAAAAGCAAAGGGATATGTTGATGAAAATGAATACCTATTTTAAAGTGGGTCTGTTAGCTGCAGGCCTGGCTGCTGCAAGTGTTCATGCGGCAGATGAGTCTGGTAGCCTGAAATTCAAAGGTGAAATTATTGCCGGTGCATGTACGGTTGATGGTGAACTTGCACCGATCGCATTTGGTGATGTTTCAGGCAGTGCAATTGTTGATGGCTCCGTTGCAAAACAAGACATCACGATTAACCTGACCGGTTGCCCGGCCGTAGCGAATGTGAAGTTGACCACCAACGGTGATAAAGACGTCACCAACAATAAATTACTGAAATTATCTGATTCTTCTTTAGCAACGGGCTTTGGTATTGGTCTGTATAACGAAGATGGCAGCGAATTGGCAGTTCAGACAGAATCGAACCCAGTGGCTGTAAATCCAGAACTGGGTACCGCAGTAATTAACCTGAAAGCAGCTCCGGTTAAAGTGGGCGAATCTGTAACTGGTGGCGCATTTGATGCAACGACCAGTTTCACTCTGTCTTACAATTAATAAAATAAGTGAATTTTTAATTCGCTGATATTTGAATATATAAAGGATTATCTCATGAAAATGAAAATGGTTTCAGCAGCTGTATTTGTATTTGCTGCACTGAGTTCTCAGGCTGCATTCGCTATTGATGGTACACTTAATTTTACCGGTACCGTTAAATCTACTGCTTGTTCTCTGGAGTCAAAAGATTTGACTGTAACTATTGAGAAAGTAGCAGCATCTACCCTTAATGCATTAGCTGTTGGTGAAACTACTCCGGGTGCATCAGAGCCATTTAGTCTGGTATTGCGTGGTTGCCCTGCATCCGTGACGAGCGCAAACGTGAAGTTTAAAGGCAACTCAAGTACCTCTAACCAGTTTACTGATGCAACTCCTAGTGCTGTAGGTACTATCATCAAAGCAGCCGATGGTACTCTTCAGGTTCCAAATACTGATATGCCGGCTGCCCTGGTTGAAGGGGATAACACCCTTAACTATGTTGCTGCTCTGACTCGTACCAAGACTAGTAATGTTGGCACCGGCTCCTGGACTCTTAATCTTCCGTTCGAAATTACTTATCAATAATTTTGAATCTTAATAAATATACGGAATAAGGTGACTTATTCCGTTTTTTTTCGAGGTATTGTATGAAACGTGCAGCCATTTTTATATGTGGCCTGTTAGGGTTATGTTTTATTTTTCAGGCTACCGCTGGTGTAACAGTGGGTGCTACGCGAGTTGTTTTCTCCAGTGATATGAAAGAAACATCGCTTTCTGTTAATAATACAGGCATCGACTCAGTTTTTTTGGTCCGCTCCTGGGTCAGCAATTTTGAGGATGAAAGTAAAGCAAGCATACCCTTTATCGCTACCCCGCCACTTTTCAGAATTGAAAAGAACCAAAATAGCATTATTCGTATTGCGCTGAAATCTGCCGCTGGTTTGCCACAAGATCGGGAATCAATTTACTGGATGAATGTTCTGGTGATACCACCATCACAAAAGAAAAGTGATGAAGGCGGTAGCTTACAGTTCTCAGTGAATAACCGATTGAAATTGATTTATCGTCCTGCCGCGTTAAACAATCAAGATTTAAAAGATATATATTCAAAGGTTAAATTCAGCCGCTCGGGCGAAGGTCTAACTGTGACTAACCCTACGCCATATTACGTCTCATTCGGTAAAATTACTGTAAACAACTCACCAGTAACTGAAAGTGTTATGGTTCCGCCTTTGGCAAGTACGAAAATAAAAAAAGCGCCTATGGGTAATGACGTCTCCTGGACGGTTATTGATGATTACGGCGGAATCTCAAAACTAAGTCATGCCAAAATTTAAATTTGAAAAATAAGATCGCTCAACACCATTTTTAATAAGGAAGAATAATGCAGGACGAAAAAGGATTTTCTGCAAGGAAAAAACAACACTCTTTTTTTTTCGGGACTGTTAATCATTGCGGAGTACAGCAGATATTCAAACTAAAAAGTCTGCCCTTATTAATTTTATTGGCATTTAATTATAATTCTTTTGCAGCAGAAGAATTTAGTGCGGAAATGCTCAAAGCTGTCGGCAACGGCGGTAACATGGATGGCGTCGATCTTAATTATTTTGCCAATGAAGGTGGGCAAGCACCTGGCACTTATTCTGTGGATGTCTTCCTGAATAATGAGTTAATTGAAAGACGCTCTGTTATCTTCGTTGATGTTCCTGATTCACCGGGGAAGATTTTCGGTAAAGTGACGCCTGCGCAACTCTATGAGTATGGTGTAAAAGACGACGTTTTCCCGGCATTAAAAACGCAATCTCCAGGTCAGACGCTGGAAAAACCGCTGGTAACCTATATACCAGACGCCACAGAAAAACTCGATCTGGCAGGGGGGAAGTATTACATTACTGTCCCTCAAATCGGCGTTCGGCCACATATCCGAAATGCTGTAGATCCCTCTCTTTGGGATGACGGTATCCCTGCGTTAATGGTGAACTATAACTATTCCGGCTCCGATACTGACGATGAGATCAGCGGTGACTCGCAATCTAACTATTTGAACCTGCGTAGCGGAATTAACCTTGGTGCATGGCGTTTACGTAATTATTCAACCTATGCTGATAATACCAATGATGATGGCGATAAAACGCAATCATGGGATTCAATTCAAACCTATTTGCAACGCGATGTGCGTTTCCTGCAGGGCGGGCAACTGACGCTCGGTGAATACTCCTCGCCGGGTGAAGTTTTCGACAGTGTCCAGTTCACTGGTGCGCAATTATCTTCTGATGACAATATGCTGCCGGACCGTTTACGCCAGTATGCGCCGATAATTCGCGGTATCGCGCGCAGTAACGCTCAGGTGACTATCGAGCAGGATGGCTACACCATCTATCAAACGAACGTGGCACCTGGACCGTTTTCGATTACTGACCTCTATCCCTCCAGTAACGGTGGGGATATGAAAGTAACAATCAAAGAGGCCGATGGGTCGACAACGCAATACACTCAGGCCACCAGTTCAGTGCCAATCCTGCAACGTGAAGGGCGTCTGAAATACAGCGCCACGGCAGGTCGCTATCGTTCTGGCGTGGAAGATGTAGAAGAGCCTTATTTTGGCCAGTTGACCGCAATTTATGGTCTTTCGTCAAACATCACCGCCTATGGTGGCACACAGTTTGCCGATAATTATAAGGCCTCATCGGCGGGCCTGGGTATGGATATGGGCCGAATTGGTGCGTTGTCTTTAGACGTCACCCATGCAGTCAGTACCCTTGAGGGTATCGGTGATAAGACCGGGCAATCCTACCGCCTCATGTATGCGAAAAATATCGATCAAACCGATACCAACTTGCAACTTGCTGGTTATCGTTATTCCACCAAAGGATATTATTCCTTTGACGATGTGCAGAAATTTAGCGCAGAAACGGAAGACGGGCTGGACGAGTTTAATCGTACCCATAATGCTCGCAGTAAAATTCAGGCCAGCATTAATCAGAATATCGCCGACCTTGCTACGATTTATTTTAGCGCCAGTGAACAAGATTATTGGGGAGGCGATGGCAAAGAACTATCATTACAAACCGGATTAACCAGCTCATTTAAAGGTATGACTTACGGCCTGAATTATAGTTATACCAAAAACCCGGGTATTGATGAATCCGATCAGGTTCTGGCATTTAATATGTCTATTCCGTTCAGCGCATTCATGAATTCATCTCAGGCCTGGGCAAGTTATAATATGACTTCGCGTAAAGATGGTTCAACAACACAGCAAGCGGGTGTTAATGGAACATTACTTGAAAATAATAACCTTAGTTATAGCGTTCAACAAGGTTATGAAAATAAAGGCGGCGGTGCCTCAGGGTCTTCCTCATTAGATTATAAAGGTTCATCCGGTGAAGCGCTGGTGGGGTATAGCTATACCGATCAAAATAAACAAATGACCTATGGCCTGTCAGGTGGCGTATTAGTACATGAAAATGGTGTAACGCTTTCTCAATATATGGGCGACAGTGTGACGCTTGTTAAAGCACCTGGGGCATCTGATGTTTACATTGAAAACAGTACGGGTGTGAGTACCGACTGGCGTGGTTATGCTGTCGTACCTTACGCTCAGCCGTACAAGAAAAATGAAGTGAGGCTAAGAACCGAAAGTATGGGTTCGAAACTGGATATTGCAGAACCTTCATTAACCGTTATACCGACCAAGGGCGCAGTCGTCTTGGCGAAATATAATGCCAAAGTAGGCGATCGTGCGTTAATTACGATGACTTACGCAGGTGCACCATTGCCGTTCGGTACTGTAGTTTCTGTCATGGACAGCGAAACAGACAATACAGGCATTGTTGGTGAGAATGGCGAGGTCTATCTGACCGGGCTGGCAGCACAAGGGCGCTTGTTGGCGAAATGGGGTAATGGCACAGAGAAGCAATGCTATGCCAGTTATCAACTCGCGAGCACCCCGGAAACTGCTGAAGATTTGATCAAGCAAGCCTCTGCACAATGCAAATAATTATGAGAAAGATAATGAACAGACAGAATATTCCTTTATTGAAATCGATATGTAATCTGGGGTTATTCATTGCCATTGCTTTGACCTGTTTTGCCGCAAGCGCGGGGTGTCAGAATGTGCAATCTGAAAATAGGTTCCTTACGGTTGTAGACCCTTTGTCAATAACTCGTGAAACACCCATAGGCAGTGTTGTCTATACCAATGCCAATCCGGCAGGGGGGAAGAAATTTGCCGATTCTTGCACTGGTACCTACTTCTATACTATTAAAACGCAAGCCACACGTACGCCTATGGGAAATAATATTTTCGCAAGCGGGACCGGTCAAGGTAGTGCCGGAGGAGTCGGTTTCAGAGTTAAAATAGACGGAGAGGTGGTCAACAATGATTCAACCGTTGTTAGAACGAGCGCGGTTTCACCTCTCATGTCACCTCAGGTCAATATTGAATTTCTGAAAACCGGCACGGTTACGCCGGGTTGGATAACTGGCGTTTTGTTTAGCGTGTATTTACATGATGATAATGGCAACCAATACAAAGTAGGGTCATACAATTTTGAAGCGACAGTTAATGAAATTGGCTGTGATTTTATCGATTCCTCATCCATCTTGGTTCCTATGCCGCCGGTGAGTAATCAGGACTTTGATGGTATCGGCAGTGAATCGAGTAAAACGGCTAATGCAAATATCCGTCTTACCTGCGGTGCCAATACTCCGGTCTATTTCCGCGTATTCAATAATGAAGGTCGCAATAATATCATTCCTGTTTCTTCAGATAGTGAAGCAAAAGGACTTGGGATCCGTCTGGCAATGAATGGTCAGGATCTGGATTTTAATACTTCTTATAATATTGTTAACACAACCCGGGAAATGGATGTCACTATTCCGTTGCAGGCACGTTATGTACAAACTGACGAGCAGATCACGGGGGGCGAACTGAAAGCCACTGCAGCATTTGTTATCCAGTATAATTAATTGCGGTAAACAACGAAGCCCCTGGTGAAAACTGGGGGCTTCGTTGTTTCTTTTTCAATGTGAAGATTCGTACACACCACCACCCGCCCCAAATGGCAGATGAGTAAATCACACTCGTCCCGATAACACGCCTTATTTTTCCATTTATCGGGATGGACAGGAGACGAGTCGTATTGGCGAAAACGACAATGCTTAAAATGAGGTTCAATTCGTGTTATTTGCTGAATATATTTTTCAGAAAAGTTAATTATGGTTATATCTTTTTGAATCATAGAAAATTTATAAGAAAAAAATATATTTTATAAAAAAAAGTGGATTTTACTTTAACTTTGTTAAAGGTATAGTTAAGTAAGGTTTAACTAAAACTGTCTTGCAGCCTGCTATTTACTTTATATACCGTGGTGTTAATGAAAGGCATTATTTGTTTTTTTAGACAAAAACCTTATTTTTACAGAGTGATACATGAAATTTAATTGCTGGTAAGGAGACCAAAATTGAGTATCTTGACTATGATTGATGTTGAGAATACGAACTCTCGTATTTCACCAGAGGTCAGGGGACTGGACAGGATGAAAGAGAACACACTCACCGATCGTTTTAAAATGGTGAAAAATTTTGATCTCAATTTATTGACTACGTTTGAGGCTGTTTTTATTCATCGTAGCGGAACCAAAGCCGCAGATGCCCTTGGCATCACGCCTTCTGCTGTCAGTCAGGCACTGGGGCGCTTACGTGTTCATTATAATGATGCATTGTTCATCAGGGATGGTAAGGCACTGGCACCGACCACCGTTGCGATCGGGATACACGAAGGCCTGGCGGAGGCTTACGACAATTTAGTGGCGAAATTGCAGAATATCTCGTTTGATTCTCTGCCGACCCGACTTGTTGTTCACTGCTCACCTTACATTTCAATGTTTACGATAAACGTGATGCGCAAGGTACTGGATGAAATTGCACCCGACTGTGAAATAGTGCACAGCACGAGCGGCAATTCGATTGCTGAAACTGAAGATGCTCTGATTTTCCGTAAGGCTGACATCATTTTTGACGTTCATCCGCACGTTAGCCATTCCCGGGTTAGCCAGCATATTTCCAGCGAAGTGCCGGTGATGATTTGCCGCCGATCGCATCCTCGCCTTAGAGGGAGCCTGTCAAGGGAGCAGGCTGCGCAAGAGAGCCATATTTTCGTTGATTCCGAGAGTACTAGTCTTTTATCTAACAGGTTGGATGTTAATACTTTGCTGCAAGTTGACAGGAAATGTCGGTTTATCAGCCCTTCATTTCTCTCCATTATCTCGATGGTAGAAACATCCGACATGCTGGCTTTTATCACAGAACGTTTCTATGAAAAAATGAAAAATGCTTTTGATATCCAGAAGTTGTCGACGGATATGACGTTGCCTTCTCAACCGGTCTATATGGTTTACAATAAAGCAGCACTTAATAACCAGTTTTTCTCAACGCTGGTGAGAAAAATGACAGATACTTTTTTGCAGGAATTTCAGAATAATTCCCCGCGTTAATCAGGGTGTAGCAGGAATAAAAAATGCCAGTCAGGTTTCCCTGACTGGCATCTGTTTTTATAGATTTTAACATTTACATCTGGCTGAGATTACAGCGCAGCAATCGTGGCTTTCTGTTCCGCCAGTTTCACTTTCGCTTCACCACAGGCCGTCAGACGTTCGCGCTCTTTGGCGACAACCGCTTCCGGCGCACGCGCCACAAAACCTTCGTTAGACAGCTTGCCTTCGATGGAAGCAATCTCGCCGTCCAGTTTCGCCATCTCTTTGTCCAGACGTGCCAGCTCGGCATCTTTATCAATCAGACCGGCCATTGGGATCAGCAGTTCCGCACCTTCCACCAGCTTAGTAACAGAGACCGGGCCTTTGTCGCCAGCAGGCAGAATGGTGATGGACTCCAGACGCGCCAGAGACTGAATAAAGCTCAGGTTCTGTTCCACACGACGTTGTGCATCCGCACTCGCGCCACGCAACAGCAGTTCCAGTGGCTTGGCCGGAGACAGGTTCATCTCGGCACGCACGTTACGGATAGCGATGATCGCCTGCTTGATCCACTCGAGATCGGCCAGCGCCAGTTCGTCCGCTTTTGCTGCATCAAACTCAGGGAAAGGCTGCAGCATAATGGTTTCTGCTGTGATGCCTTTCAGCGATTTCACGCGCTGCCAGATGGTTTCGGTGATGAATGGAATAATCGGGTGCGCAAGACGCAGCAGACCTTCCAGCACTTCCACCAGCGTATGACGGGTGCCACGCAGTTGCGCTTCGTTGCCACCGTTCATGACCGGTTTGGTCAGCTCAAGATACCAGTCGCAGAACTGGTTCCAGGTGAATTCATACAGAATGCTGGCAGCCAGATCGAAGCGGTAGTTATCCATCGCTTCCCGGTAAGATTTCACCGTGCGGTTATATTCCGCCAGGATCCAGCGGTCAGCCAGTGACAGCTCAAGTTCGCCGCCGTTCAGGCCACAATCCTGATCTTCGGTGTTCATCAGCACGAAGCGGCTGGCGTTCCACAGCTTGTTACAGAAGTTGCGGTAGCCTTCAAGACGCTTCATATCCCAGTTGATGTCACGGCCGGTAGACGCCAGTGCCGCCAGCGTGAAGCGCAGGGCATCAGTACCGTGCGGTTCGATGCCATTCGGGAATTGCTTCTCGGTGCGCTTGCGGATTTTCTCTGCCAGTTGCGGCTGCATCATGTTGCCGGTACGTTTTTCCAGCAGATCTTCCAGCGAGATACCGTCAATCATATCCAGCGGATCGATAACGTTACCTTTGGACTTGGACATTTTCTGCCCTTCGTCGTCACGGATCAGGCCGGTCATATACACGGTGTGGAACGGAACCTGTGGCTTACCGTTTTCGTCTTTCACGAAATGCATGGTCATCATGATCATGCGCGCGATCCAGAAGAAGATGATATCGAAGCCGCTGACGACCACGCTTGAAGGGTGGAAAGCTTTCAGGTCAGGTGTCTGTGCTGGCCAGCCCAGTGTGGAGAACGTCCACAGACCGGAAGAGAACCAGGTGTCGAGCACGTCTTCGTCCTGAGTCAGCACGACGTCTGCGCCCAGGTTGTTCTCGCTGCGCACTTCCGCTTCGTCACGACCAACAAACACGTTGCCTTCGGCGTCATACCACGCCGGAATGCGATGTCCCCACCAAAGCTGACGGGAAATACACCAGTCCTGAATGTCACGCATCCAGCTGAAGTACATGTTTTCGTATTGCTTCGGCACGAACTGAATGTCGCCTTGCTCAACGGCTTCCACCGCAACTTTCGCCAGCGGTGCAGTGCGCACGTACCACTGGTCAGTCAGCATTGGTTCGATAACTACGCCGCCACGGTCACCGTAAGGCACGGTCAGATCGTGAGGTTTGATTTCTTCCAGCAAACCGGCTTCGTCGAAGGCGGCGACCACGGCTTTACGTGCGGCAAAACGCTCAAGGCCACGGAACTGCTCAGGGATATCGTTGGCGCATGCATCGCTTTCTTCGCCGTTAGTATCGAAGATTTCAGCGGTCTGGCGGATGTCACCATCGAAAGTCAGGATATTGATCATCGGCAGGCCGTGACGTTTACCGACTTCATAGTCGTTAAAGTCATGCGCCGGGGTGATCTTCACGCAACCCGTACCTTTTTGCATATCGGCGTGTTCATCGGCAACAATCGGAATACGACGGCCTACCAGCGGGAGAATGATCTCTTTGCCGATCAGATCGCGGTAACGCGGATCTTCCGGGTTAACGGCAACGCCGGTATCACCGAGCACGGTTTCCGGACGCGTGGTGGCGACCACCAGGTAATCTTTGCCTTCAGCGGTTTTCGCGCCGTCAGCCAGCGGATAACGCAGGTGCCACATGGAACCTTTGGATTCGCGGTTTTCCACTTCAAGATCTGAAATCGCGGTACGCAGTTTCGGATCCCAGTTCACCAGACGTTTTCCGCGGTAAATCAGGTCTTCTTTGTACAGACGAACGAACACTTCGCGCACGGCGTCAGACAGGCCTTCGTCCATCGTGAAGCGTTCACGCTCCCAGTCCACGGAATCACCCAGGCGGCGCATCTGGCGGGTAATGGTGCCGCCGGATTCTGCTTTCCAGTCCCAGATTTTGTTGATAAACGCTTCACGGCCGTAATCGTGACGGGTTTTGCCTTCTTCAGCGGCGATTTTACGTTCAACCACCATCTGCGTTGCGATACCCGCATGGTCAGTCCCCGCCTGCCACAGAGTATTTTTCCCCTGCATGCGCTGATAGCGGATCATGGCGTCCATGATGGTTTGCTGGAAAGCATGACCCATGTGCAAGCTGCCGGTGACGTTCGGCGGCGGGATCATGATGGCAAAGCTTTCTTTACTGGTGTCACCATGTGGCTTGAAATAGCCCTGTTGTTCCCAGTGCTCGTAAAGCGGCTGCTCGATGTCTTGCGGGTTATATGTCTTATCCATTTCGCTTCGTATTTTCGTCGGTCAATGTGGTGACTGAGGGCGGCGTGGCCGTCGTCAAAGAGAAACCCACGCTGCGATAGGCTTTGTAGCGTTCGCGCGCAAGTTGTTTAAGGGAATCTTCGTAAGGAACGAAGTCTACCACTTCATGGAAAGCAGTAGCAAAATCTGCAAACTCAGGCAGCAGGCTGATGAGCAAGTCGCGTGGCGCATTGCCGCGTTTTCCCGGCCAGCATAATTCTACCGGCGCACCAAAACGCGGGCCTTCACCGGCCAGATTATGGGGCACAAAGTGGTTCGGCTCGCGTTGCCAGAGCGCTTCATCCAGGCGCTCAGCTTGTTTCTGATCTTCACAGGCCAGCAGAACACGTTTGCCCATCCGGTAACGTTCAGCGGCGACCAGACAGGCCAGTGCTTCGTGCGAGCTGAGCTCGCCACTGGCGTCCGGCGCATCGAGAAGAAAGAAGGTTGCCTGTTTCATGATGAGTTCACTGTGCTGCTGAGAAAAAACAGGGGCGCAACTGGTGCGCCCGCCTGTGGAGGGGCTGGCGAACCAGACCCTGATAGTGGAGATTATATCTTATTTAGCAGAGGAATCACTCATCGCCATCCAGCCCTGCACGGTTGAGCAGGAACTGTGACAACAGCGCAACCGGACGACCGGTTGCGCCTTTGTTCTTGCCTGAACGCCATGCGGTACCGGCGATATCCAGATGTGCCCAACTGTATTTGCGGGTGAAACGCGACAGGAAGCAACCGGCGGTGATAGCACCACCCGGACGGCCACCGATGTTTGCCATATCCGCAAAATTAGAATCCAGCTGTTCCTGATACTCATCAGCCAGCGGCAAACGCCATGCACGGTCACCCGCCTGTTCGGACGCGCCGATCAGTTCATGCGCCAGCGGATTGTGATTCGACAGCAAACCGGTGATGTGATGACCAAGCGCAATCACGCAGGCACCGGTCAGCGTAGCGACGTCAATCACCAGCTCAGGATCGAAACGCTCAACGTAGGTCAGTGCATCGCACAGCACCAGGCGGCCTTCGGCGTCCGTATTCAGCACTTCGACAGTCTGGCCGGACATGGTGGTCAGAATGTCGCCCGGACGGAATGCCTGACCGCCAGGCATGTTTTCACAGCCTGCCAGCACGCCAATGACGTTCAGTGGCAGATTGAGTTCAGCCACCACACGCATCGCACCGTAAACGGCTGCGGCGCCACACATGTCGTACTTCATTTCATCCATATCCGCGGCGGGCTTAATGGAAATACCGCCGGAATCGAAGGTCAGACCTTTACCCACGAGCACGATAGGCTTAGCGTCCGGGTTAGGATTTCCTTTATATTCCATCACCGACATCAGTGATTCGTTTTTCGAACCCTGACCCACCGCCAGATACGCATTCATTCCCAGCTCTTTCATCTGCTGCTCGCCGATAACGCGGGTCGTGATGTTGGTGCTGAATGCATCTGCCAGCTGACGGGCCTGTGACGCCAGATATGCGGCGTTACAGATGTTCGGGGGCATATTGCCGAGATCTTTCGCGGCTTTAATACCGGCTGACACCGCCAGACCGTGTTGAATGGCGCGCTCACCGCTGGTCAGTTCACGGCGGGTCGGCACGTTGAACACCATTTTACGCAGCGGACGGCGCGGCTCGGTTTTGTTGCTTTTCAACTGATCGAAAGTGTAAAGCGACTCTTTGGAGGTTTCGACCGCCTGACGCACTTTCCAGTAAGTATTACGGCCTTTTACGTGCAGCTCGGTGAGGAAGCAAACGGCTTCCATAGAACCGGTGTCGTTCAGGGTGTTAATGGTTTTCTGGATAACCTGCTTGTACTGGCGCTCATCCAGCTCGCGTTCTTTGCCGCACCCAATCAGCAAAATGCGTTCTGAAAGAATATTCGGTACATGATGCAGTAAGAGGGTCTGGCCCACTTTGCCTTCAAGTTCGCCACGGCGAAGCAGGGCGCTGATGTAGCCATCACTGATTTTATCGAGTTGTTCGGCAATCGGTGACAGGCGGCGAGGTTCGAAAACGCCGACTACAATACAGGCACTGCGTTGTTTTTCCGGGCTACCGCTTTTTACGCTGAACTCCATGCACTCTCCTGAATCTTAAAGACAAGGGCGGGAGGTACGGCTAGAATGAGTCGCCGGAGACACTCTCCCGTCATTGTGTTAACGACCTGTGTTAACCTTAAACGGCGTTAGTTTTTATTTTGGCGGCTATAAGCAAGTTCCTATAGGACACCCCAATTCTCGGTGTTGTAATACTATTTTAGCTGCGAAGGTTGCCATATGATGAGAATAAATGACGGATTAGCGATGAAACTAGCGATTTTCCTTCAAAAAGACAAGTTTTCACAGGCGTATTAAGCGTGATCATCATTAGATATCTGGTTAGGGAAACCTTCAAGAGCCAATTTGCCATTCTGTTCATTTTGCTTCTCATCTTCTTCTGTCAGAAGCTGGTCAGAGTGCTCGGAGCAGCGGTCGATGGCGATATCCCAACAAATTTAGTTCTCTCACTTCTGGGCCTTGGCGTTCCGGAGATGGCGCAGCTTATTCTGCCGCTCAGTCTGTTCCTCGGCCTGCTGATGACACTCGGTAAACTTTATACCGACAGTGAAATCACGGTCATGCACGCCTGTGGTCTTGGAAAACGGTCACTGGTCATCGCCGCGCTGGTTCTGGCGCTATTTACGTCAGTTTTTGCCGGCGTGAATGCGATCTGGCTCAGCCCGTGGTCGTCGAAACATCAGGATGAAGTGCTGGCGGAGGCGAAAGCCAACCCGAGCATGGCCGCGATGGTCGAAGGCCAGTTCCAGCAAGCCCAGAACGGCAATGCGGTGCTGTTCGTTGGCAGTGTTAAAGGGAAAGAATTTCATAACGTCTTCCTGGCTCAACTGCGCCCGAACGGCAACCAGCGGCCTTCCGTTGTGGTCGCTGATAAAGGACATATGTTGCAGCGTGCGGACGGTTCCCAGCAGGTGATGCTGGATAAAGGTACCCGTTATGAAGGCACTGCACTGTTGCGTGATTTCCGCGTGACGGATTTCACCGATTATCTGGCGGTTATCGGGCATCAGGCTGTACAGCTTGACCCTAATCAGTCGGATCAGATGACCATGACGCAACTCTGGAATTCCAACGAACCGGAAGCGCGGGCAGAGCTGAACTGGCGTTTAACGCTGATCGTTTCAGTCTTTATTATGGCGTTGCTGGTGGTTCCGCTCAGCGTGGTGAATCCTCGTCAGGGGCGTGTACTCAGTATGCTGCCAGCGATCCTGCTGTATCTGATTTTCTTCCTGCTGCAAACCTCGCTGCGCTCCAACGGTGCCAAAGGTAAGCTGGATCCGATGCTCTGGATGTGGGGAACCAACCTGCTCTACTTTGCACTGGCATTGGTGCTTAATGCATGGGACACCTTGCCGGTTCGCAAGATCCGCGCGCGTCTGAGAGGAGCTGCCTGATGTTTGGCGTATTAGACCGTTACATTGGTCGCACTATTTTCAACACCATCATGATGACGTTGTTCATGCTGGTGTCACTCTCCGGCATCATCAAGTTTGTCGATCAGTTGCGTAAAGTCGGGCAGGGCGGATATTCCGCCGCTGGCGCCGGTTTATACACCCTGCTGAGCGTACCGAAGGATATCGAAATCTTCTTCCCGATGGCAGCGCTGCTGGGCGCATTGCTGGGCCTCGGCACGCTGGCAACACGCAGCGAGCTGGTAGTGATGCAGGCATCCGGTTTCACCCGCATGCAGATTGCCGCCTCCGTGATGAAAACGGCGATTCCGCTGGTGTTGCTGACCATGGCGATTGGTGAATGGGTTGCGCCGCAGGGCGAACAAATGGCGCGTAACTACCGTGCGCAACAGATGTACGGTGGCTCACTGCTTTCCACGCAAAACGGAGTGTGGGCAAAAGACGGTCACGATTTTATCTACATCGAACGCGTGGCGGGTGAAAAAGAGCTGACCGGCGTCAACATCTATCATTTCAATGAAGAGAATAAACTGCAGTCAGTCCGTTACGCGTCATCCGCGACCTTTGATAATGGTGAGTGGAAACTCTCTCAGGTGGATGAATCTGATCTGACGGATCAACTGCAAATCACCGGTTCGCAGACGCTGACCGGCGTATGGAAAACCAACCTGACGCCGGACAAACTCGGTGTGGTTGCGCTCGACCCAGATGCATTGTCGATCAGCGGCCTGCACAACTATGTGAAATACCTGAAGCAGAGCGGGCAGGAAGCAAAACGTTACCAGCTGAATATGTGGAGTAAAATCTTCTCGCCACTGTCGGTTGCGGTGATGATGCTGATGGCGCTGTCGTTCATCTTCGGGCCTTTACGCAGCGTACCGATGGGGGTGCGCGTGGTGACCGGTATTTGCTTCGGTTTTCTGTTCTACGTGCTTGACCAGATATTCGGCCCGTTAAGCCTGGTTTACAGCATTCCGCCGATTCTGGGCGCATTGCTGCCGAGCGGGCTTTTCTTCGTCATCAGCATGTTCTTACTGCTGAAAAAACGCTAAATCCGGCAGTACAGATAAACAAAAAGCAGGCTCTTTTCAGAGGCCTGCTTTTTACATCTGAATTCTGAATTCTGAATATTGAGAACTGAGCCGTCAGATCTCGTTATTACGCACCAGATCGGCCACCAGATTGTTCACGCCATCGCTCATATTTTTAAACTTGGTCAGTTCGCTGCGGGTCACAACCACGAACACGCCTACACCGCGCTGCGGCACCATCGCGACATACGTGATAAAGCCACCACCTCCGCCGGTTTTCTGAATGATACGTGGCAGCAACGGCGTCGGCGCCATCGTTACCCAGCCCATTCCCAGCGAGTCCGCCATTCCCGGTACATCCATTCCTTTGAGCGAGACCAGATCCGTACGCTTGTAATACATCTTCTGCGCCATATCGGCGGTCGTGGTGCGTTGCCCGAGGAACTGACGCATCCAGCGGCCCATATCGGCAGGCGTGGAATAAAGCCCCCCGCTGCCTGCTGCCGCAATAGTGTTGATACACGGGCTCGGACGCAGACCTTCCATCAGGCGTGAACACTGGCTGGCGTTTGGCGTCAGCGTGGTATCGACCATGCCGAGCGGCTGAGTGATTTGCTCGCGCAGTAACTGGGTATAAGGCTGATTAGCGGCTTTCGATAACGCATCGGACAGCAGGTCAAACGCCAGATTTGAGTAAGAGGCGCGTGCACCCGGCGGCACAGTCAGTTTGGCGACACTCAGCCAGCTCCAGCGATCACTTTTAGTCGGCCAGGTGAAGACTGCACGATGTGCGACACCGCCCGGCTGCTCGCGCGGCAAACCGCTGGTGTGGGTGGCGAGATTCAGCAGGGTGATCGGATTTGTGCCGCTGTAAGCAGGAACACGGGCACCGGCCGGGGCGTATTTACGCAACGGATCGTTAATACTGACTTTGCCCTGCTGCGCCATTTTTACCAGCACTTCACTGGTAATAAGTTTGGTCAGCGAGGCGATACGCACCACAGAGTCTTCACGCGGTCGCACATCGGAACCGGGACGGGTTTCCCCGAAGCTGCGGAAAACCTGCTGATTGTTATCAACGACAACCAGCGCCATTCCCATCGCGCCGCTGCCGTAAAAGATGTGTTCTGCATGGTCATCCACGACCTGCGACGCCAGACGCGCATTCTGCTGCGCGTGGCTCCATAAAGGCGTACTGGCGAAGGCCAGCGCGAGGAGCGAAAGTGAGAGTTTTTTCAACAAGCTGGTATCCATCAACAGGGCAAGATCTATTCGTGATTTGTATACTAATGCGAAGTTTGAGAAACGGCATTGGAAAAACGTGGGTAAACAGAAGATTTTTGTCAGCAAATCCTCACTGAGCTGCGGTGTATGACTGTTTTTTCAACACTTAAACCGAACAAGGCGGGATAACTATTGCGTGACCGGCTGGGCTGGGTATAATGCCCACGTTTTCCGCATACTACTTTCAGTGCCGAAGTGGCGAAATCGGTAGACGCAGTTGATTCAAAATCAACCGCCGCAAGGTGTGCCGGTTCGAGTCCGGCCTTCGGCACCATTAGTATGTAAATTAAGTCACCTGCGGGTGGCTTTTTTTATGTCTAAAATCAGTTCATTTGGGCTTTTTGTGCACTTTCCACCCCCTCTCATGCGATTTACACTGATGTAATAATTACCCGCCCCCCAAATCAGGAAAATTCTTCATGGCACTGGAACCCGCAATCGCCGGGCTTGTTAATGACTTCATCGCTGCAGGTCGCCCGTCGTCGCGCAGTCAGACTTTTGCACAGCGCCACGCCGGATATATCGCCAGCACAGTTTTAGCGGGTGATATTGAGCCACGTGCAGAGGTTGAGGATATGGTTATCGACGGCATCTCGTTACGCATCTTCTCTCCGCTGAATGCAGAAGGCGCACTGCCTGCCGTTATCTATTATCACGGTGGTTGTTTTGTCAGTGGCGGTTTTGCAACGCATGATAATCAACTCCGTCAGCTTGCTTTTTACAGCGGCAGTCGGGTGATTGCGGTGCAATATCGCTTAGCGCCTGAACACACCTACCCCGCCGCGCATGACGACGCAGAACTGGCGGCAAATTTTATCTGGCAGAATGCTGAAAGGCTTGGCATAGAGCTTGGCCGGATAACGCTGATGGGCGACAGCGCAGGCGGACATCTGGCTCTGATCACCGCGCTGCGCCTGCGAAATACCGGGCAGTGGCTGCCGCATCTGCTGGTACTGATTTACCCGATGCTGGACGCGATGGCAGCATCTGACAGCCACAAGCGCAATGGCGATGATTACGTGCTGACCAGCGACACGCTGCTCAGCGGGTTCGAAGCTTATTATCCGCAAACGGATTTCATGCATCCAGAAGTCAGCCCGTTATGGCGTGATGATTTTTCTGGGTTGCCGCCGGTTCACATCATCACGGCGGAATACGATCCGCTATGCGATGAAGGTGAAGCGCTGTTCTCCCGGCTGACAGAGCAGGGCGTGAATTGCACCGCACAGCGCTATCTGGGGGTGATCCACGGTTTTTTCCAACTCGGTGGAATCAGCCAGACAGCGCGTAATGTGATGCAGGATATCGCCGCGCGTGTCAGTTCATCGGATACACCGTAAGCTTTTTGCTTCTTGCGAGCCCGCTGTTGGCCTGCTCGCATAATTCAAAGAGCACAGGGATCAGGTGAGCGGAAGCTTTCAGATAATCGCTGACCTGCGAAATCCCTTCCGGGAGTAATATCTCGCTGTTCTCCAGTCCTTCGCTTAAGCACAACAGCCCCTGACATAACCCGCCGGCGGATTCTGACGCCAGCGCATTGAGGTCATACAGCTGAGCATCATCAAAGTGACTGAAATCCAGCCCGGCGATAAGCGAGCGAAAGACGGAGATAGAGTTAGTAGTGAACGCGGTGTGGTTATCAGAATCAGTCATACAAGTCATTCCATTGTCAGTGAGTCGAGGCCCCCGGTACTGGCGAGGTGATTGCCGCTGCCAGAGAACTCTATGCCTGTTCGTACGCCAAAGAAATAACCTGTTTATATTTACAGTGTTTTGTTGTCAGATCTGGAATGTGTCTCGCAAAATCCGTTCCGGGAATTGGGGATATTCACCACCAGAACGCTATTCATGAGATAAAAATTGAAATGGGTGAATGAATAACAGTATTTACCGGATATTATTCTGGCGATGTTGAAAACCACTCAAATTAAAATAATGAAAGCGGGGGGTTGTCACGTAGTGTTATTATCACGCTGGCATGATTTACTTATTGATGCTATTTTTCTGATGTAATTGTTATTAAGTATTTCAATTCTGGCATTCTTATCGTTTACGATTGATGGATTACTCATCGTATTGATACCTGTTTAATCAATAATACAAATAATGTTTCTATGAGTTACATTTAAAAACCTGTTTGTTTAATAATTCACCTAAACATATTTTTCTCTTATAGGGAACTTTCTGAATTTTCACTTTGTCCTCCGTCATACCTATGTTAATTATTTATACGCGGCGCAAGACCGCACACACATCACATAAATAATAAAGACAGGGTAATAATGAGCAATTTAAAAGCGTCAATCTTAATTGGCGGCGTCGTGCTGTCGGCATTATCTGCCAGCGCCCAGGCCGAGATTACTGTTTTAGATAAAAATCCTCAGAGTAATGCTTTGCTGGCGCCATTAAGTTTACAGGTAGGCGGGAGCATCCGCCCTGAGTGGATTTTCAATAACGGCCCGGAGCCGGGTTATTATAAAAATGGTCACGATGGCGGCACCCGTTTCCGCTTCCGTGGTGATTATAAACTGACGCAAGACACCTCCGTCATCGCTTACTACGAGCTGGGTGTGGACATGGCGAACCTTCTGGGTATGAATGATCATTATCCGGAAGGCGGTCAGCGTGATACTCAGCGTCAGTTATATGCGGGCTTTAAAGACGATCGTTACGGGACATTAACCTACGGCCACCAGTACGGTATTTATTATTCCGTTGTCGGGATTAAAAGTGACGTCTGGGATAACGATGGCCATGCGGGCGGTACGGGTATTGGTATTAACGGCAGTTACGATGGCGCGAATAAGCCGAAAAGTAGCCTGAAATATACCAACGACTTTGGCCCTGTGACGTTATATGCCAACTATTTATTGCCGGAAGATGAAATTCAGGCGGGCGAGAATCAGCATTATCGCCGCAATAATGGTGGCGGTTTAGGGTTCGATTATAAACTCACCAAAGATTTAGTCTGGAGTGCGGCTTATAGCCTGACTGATGCCACGGTTAAAGATAATCAATATAACGAAAAAGATTATCATCAACAGTTATCTGGTACGGCTTTAACCTGGCAGCCAAATAACTGGTACATCGTCGGGACCGGCAGCTATTACAAAGATTTCGTGCCGAGCACCCGTGAAAATCCTGTCGATCATTACTTCGCAGGCAGCGGTTACGGTGTGGAAGGTTTCGTCGGTTATACCTTTAATATCGACAAGCCGTTCCTGAAATCTATCCAGCCATACGTTGCAGCCGATTCCCTGCAACTGAAAGGCGGCGAAGAATATCACGCGAACCACGTTTATCTGGGCGCGGGTACCACCATCGGTTACGGTTTGTCTGTTTACGTGGAGCGCACATTAGCGCACACCACAGACGACGAAGCTGACGCCACCTGGGTTACCGTTTTCTACGATTTCTAATTCACATGCCTCGTGGATCATCAGGCCAGCGCATTTGCGCTGGCTTTTTTAAGAAAGAAATTTCCTTTTATTGCGTTCATGTTAAACTTTCTGAAAAACGCATCGGAGGCAATAATGGCTATTTTAGAGTTTATTAGTGATGATGATTTTCTAAAAGAAGTAGAAAACTTGTTATCAAAAGCAAGAGCACAAAAAACAAAGGCAGAAAAAACTTTTAACAGAAATGTTATTGATCCTTTTGGGGCTTTATTTGAAGCGCAAAGTTTTCCAAGCCATTTAGCTTGGCGAAATTCTGAAATGGCGAGGCAACGGCAAAAGACAATACAAAACCATGTTGGTACTTTCCATCAGAAAATATTAGGCCATGTTGAAGGATGGGAAGATATGAATATAGGGAGTATTATCGATCTTGTTAATAAAGATAAGAAAATCATAGCTGAAGTTAAAAACAAATATTCTACTGTGACAGGGGGGGATTTAGCGGGCACATATCAGGCTTTGAGTGATCTCGTTTCTCCTAAACACAGCGGTTTTAAAGGTTACTGTTCTTATTTTGTTAATATTATTCCTAAGAAGACTGAGCGATTTGATAAACCATTTACGCCTTCAGATAAAAAAATAGGTAGCCTTTGTCCTATTAATGAGAATATTAGAATTATAGATGGCGCAAGTTTTTATTCCCTTGTAACAGGTCGGTTTAATGCACTGAGAGAGATGCATAATGCATTACCTGATGCAATCGAATTCATTAGTCATGATAGATTTAAAGAAGATCACTATGTGCTACCTAATAGAGAAGAATTCATGCAATATTTTAATCTTGCGTATGGTGATGAGTAACCATGACTAAGGTTTGACAGGGTTACTGGAAGCATGTACAGTGGTAACCATGATTAACGTTGGATTTTAACTCATGACTAAAGAAGTGTACTCTCTCGCAGAAGTGGCTGATATCCTTGGTGTTTCTAAGGAGACGTTGAGACGTTGGGATGCCAATGGAACTTTACTGTCAGATAGAAATGCTGATAATAATTATAGAACATATAATAAAACGCAGTTAGAAAAATTTGAGCAAGCACAGTTCATATTTAGTAATGAATGGGTCGAAGAAAAATTGAATGAACAAATATCCAATTTTAGTGTACTCGAATTGTTTGCTGGGGCAGGCGGTATGGCATTAGGGCTTGAGAAAGCAGGATTGAAAGCTCTAATGTTAAATGAAATTGATCGTCATGCTTGTAATACGTTGAGAAAAAATAGACCTGAATGGTTAGTTGAAGAAGACGATGTCAGTAACATCGATTTCACCCGTTTCAAAAATAAAGTTGATGTTCTGGCTGGGGGATTTCCGTGCCAAGCCTTTTCTTATGCTGGTAAAAAATTAGGTTTTGAAGATACTCGGGGAACCCTTTTTTTTGAGTTCGCGAGAGCAGTAAAAGAAACATCACCTAAAATAATTCTAGCTGAGAATGTTAGGGGGCTTTTATCACATGATGAAGGAAGGACTCTAACAACTATAAAAGAAGTTATTTATGATCTTGGTTACGAGTTAATAGAACCGCGGGTCATGAAAGCTATATTTTATAAAGTACCCCAAAAAAGAGAACGCTTGATACTAATTGCGATCCGAAAAGATTTAGTTGGCAAGGCAAAATTTGAATGGCCTTCAACATATAATAAAGTCCTTACTCTGAAAGATGCCTTGAAGAAAGGGGAGTTATATGATTCCGATGTTGAGGAATCAGAAGGGCAAAAATATCCTAAACGAAAAGCTGAGATCCTATCCATGGTTCCACCTGGAGGATACTGGCGAGATCTCCCCATTGATATCCAAAAAGAGTACATGCTTAAAAGTTTCTACTTGGGGGGAGGCAAAACAGGTATGGCAAGAAGGCTGTCTTGGGATGAACCGAGCTTGACCTTAACTTGTGCGCCGGCTCAGAAGCAGACTGAACGATGCCATCCTGAAGAAACCCGACCTCTCACCGTTAGGGAATATGCTCGCATACAAACTTTCCCAGATGATTGGGAATTCACTGGACCTATCTCTGCAAAGTATAAACAGATTGGGAATGCTGTTCCTGTAAATCTTTCATTTGCTATTGGAAATTCGATTGTAAAAATGCTCAATGATATGAAGTGATTCTCAATAAAATCTTTAATTTATATAACCAGTGCATTTATCTAATGCGCTGGTTCTTTATTCTTTAGCCCTTAATATTGAAGTTGAATTTTTTCCGCTGCTTCGACGTTTATCACATCGTCATCGCTGAATGGCATTTCCAGCGTCTGATACAGCACTTCCAGCCGTTCACACAGAATATATCCCAGCAGGTCTTTTGCCTGCGGATTATCCAGCGACACAATGGCATAAGATAACGCACGACAGTGATCGACGATCTCTTCCAGTTCCAGCGAGGTATTGTCGTAAAGGTTAGGCATTGTGGGCCTCCGGTGCGGAGGTGTTTGAAAAAGCAGTGTTAGAAAATTCCATTTTAATACTCCAGCTGATAGTTGATTAACTACCTCCAGAGACGCTAATCCCGATGGTGGCAGCTCAAACAGCGTTAGCGTTCCGGCCAGTCTGGAATCCGGTGCTTCGTGAGAAGCCACTGTCTGAGCCACCATAATTTGGGTGAGTGCAGACCGTACCATATTTACCCTATTTTCATAGAGTTGATGGCACCAAACTAGGACAGAACGCTAATTCTGACTGCGGATTTTGCCGCAGCGAAGAGAGTCTAATACGTGGGAATTTATACAGTGAGAGGAATTTTTAGGCAGTTTTCAGTTTTGCGAGATGTCTTGGAAAAGGGATGAAAAGGTGACCTGCCCCCAGGATTAGATACAACCGTCAGTTAGTAATGTCGGTTTGTTTACCTTCACATTTTCCATTTCGCC
>NZ_QSNX01000027.1:0-50350 GCF_009498575.1 Rahnella sp. RcJ3 | reverse complement strand
AGTTTTAGCGGTGCAGTGTCGGAGATATTACGGTTGTTAATCGGGCTGCCGTGGGCATCAGCGGGAGCCATCCCGGGGCATCTGAAGCATTTTTACAGCAACGCAGCGATGCTAAAACTGCCCTCGAGACGTGAGCGTGAATATGCCAGGGAAGTGAGAGAAAAAAGGTCGAAATATCCCTTAAAAAACAATGCCGGTCACCTTAAGTGACTGGCATTAGCCGTCTGGCTGGTTTTGTTCTGTCGGCGGGTATCCGGTTTTCGCATATTATCTCTGGTCATTGCGGGTGAAATACGCAGAACCTGAGGCGCTGCGCCTAATCTTCCGGAGCAAAACAGGTGTTCCATTCGCAACATTCATTACAGCTTGGTGAACGGCAGACGATTTCTCCCAGCGACTGCAGGCATTGCTGGCGGTAGAAGAACTTTTTCCAGCGCATGTTCTGGTGATTCATCCTGACCAGTTCGGGAAAGCAATCGGTCATCAGGTCGCGCAGTTCAGCGCGGGAATCCAGCCCCAGATCCTGCCACAGATGGTCAAACCCCATCGATGCTGTGGCGATCAGTTCATGCATCGGCGCGGCCTCCGGCACCAGTGACTGTGCGAGCCACTGCGCCAGTTGTTCCCGCTCACAGGTGCGTGCCTGCTGTAACAACCCGAGCAGTTTTTGCTGCTCGAGTTGTAACGTTGAAAGCACCGGCGCAGCGCGTCCGGTATGTTGCAGTAAAGCCTGCCAGGCGACGTCTCCCAGCCCCATCTGTGGCGGAAAACGTGAGCGTCCGGTCAGGTGCAGTGACAGCAACCGGCTTAACCACCCCTGCGCGCCGTTCATTACGCCACCCCGCGAATGCTGATTTCACCCCCGGCCAGCTTTCGTTGCTGCCACCATTGCGCCAGCACGGTTTCTACCGGCTGCCAGGCGCCGTCCACCTGCGGCTCAATGCCCGCCGCTTCCAGACGCTTCCACGGCGTCAGGCCAATGCGGGCACAGAATACCGCTTTGACATCTGCCAGCAGTTCCAGCAATGCATCCATGTTCTGCGCCGCATCTTCCGGCTCGCAGTCATCCGGCGAGCCGCAATAGCGTGGCGTAAAACGCTGCCCGACCTGCATCACACCTGCCGCCGACAGGCTGTACAGCGTAAAACGATCGGCGTGACCGAAATGCTGATCAACAGCCTGCCCCTGTGACGTTGCGACCGCCACCAGACAGGCGTCCGCTTCTTCGGATTCGCCCTGCGATACAATACTTGCGTGAAGCTGTGCGCGCTGATGCAGCACCGGTAAGTAAGGCGGTGGGTTAACCGGCACGGATGCCAGCGGGAAAGCCGCATTGCGGTCTTCACCCAGCATGCCGATGGCGTCTGCGCGGCACTGATGGCAGTGCGTCATCTGCGGCATCGAAATACCGCAGGATTTTCGCACCGAGGCCACCATGTCGGCATCCGGCTCCGCCTGCCCGTTCAGCCCGAAAACGGTGCCGTGTTCCGGACGTGAAATCAGCGGCATGATGTTATGCAAAAACGCGCCCCATTCGCCCGCCTGCTGGCTGACCGCCTGCATATGCTGGTCGTTAATCCCCGGGATCAGCACCGAATTGATTTTCACCAGTACACCTTTTTCAATCAGCTTTCTGATGCCTTCAGCCTGCCGTTCGATCAATAAGTCTGCCGCCATCCGCCCGGTATAACGCTCACCGTCATACCACAGCCAGGCATAGATTTTTTCGGCGACCGCCGGATCGAGCGCATTCATCGTCACTGTCACGTGATCCACACCGATATCCACCAGCCGGTCCACCACATCCGGCAACATCAGGCCATTGGTGGAAAGACACAGTTTGAGATCCGGCAATTGCTGGCGCAGCAGTTCGAGGGTCTGGAACGTGCGACCGATATTGGCCAGCGGATCGCCTGGCCCGGCAATACCGACCACGGAAAGTTGCGGGATCGCCGCCGCCACCTGACGGGCTTTGGCGACAGCCTGCTCGGGAAGCAACAATTCCGACACGACACCCGGACGTGATTCGTTACTGCAATCATATTTGCGGTTGCAGTAATGGCATTGCAGATTACAGGCCGGGGCGACGGCCAGGTGCATACGGGCAAAGCGGTGATGCCCGCTGACGGAATAACACGGATGCTGCGCCGCTTTACGGGCCAGTTGTTCATTTACGCGGGACGGGCTTTGTCCGGAGCAACCCGCAGAGGAAGGACAGGATGTCATAGCGGTAAACCTTAATCAGCAGAAGGTTCTGAATATCTGCAAAGGTTATACCGCTGGAAAAAATGATAAAAAATGTTATTTATTAGCAGATTACAACTGATGCGTGCGCGGGAGATTTGTCAGGTTCACGGCGTTGTGCCGACATTGTTTCAAAAGCAACAAGGCCGGCACGCCACCGTGTGAGGATGTCAGATCAGATACGGTGCATGTTGATGTCCATAATCTGGATACGGTAGGCAATCTGGCGCGGTGTCATCCCCAGCAGCCGGGCCGCTTTGGCCTGCACCCAGCCGGTTTTCTCCAGTGCGGCAATCACCCGCTGGCGTTCGTCGAGTTCCTGATCCAGCCAGCTTTCATCTGTCGCCAGCGGCAGGCCGGGTTTGACGGACAGCGCCGGGGATTCATGGTGATTGAACAGGATCACGTCGCGGTCGATCAGCCCTTCATCGGTCATTACCGACGCCCGTTCGAGACAGTTTTCCAGTTCACGCACGTTGCCTGGCCAGCTATAGGTCATCAGCAGACGCACCGCACCGTCGCTGATGCGCAGCTCCCGCCCCTGACGCAGCGCAATCTTTTTGACCAGAAACGGCGCCAGATCGGCGATATCATCCAGCCTTTCACGCAGTGCAGGCAGCGAAACCGGCATCACGTTCAGGCGGTAATACAGATCTTCGCGAAAATTCCCGGCACGCACTTCCTCCTCAAGATTACGGTTGGTGGCGGCAATAATGCGCACATCGACTTTCAGCGTGGTATCGCCGCCGACCCGTTCCATTTCACCTTCCTGCAAAATGCGCAGCAGTTTGGCCTGAAACGACGCGCTCGATTCGCCGATTTCATCGAGGAATAACGTTCCCCCGTCCGCCAGTTCAAAGCGGCCTTTACGGGTACGGATAGCGCCGGTGAAGGCCCCTTTTTCATGGCCGAACAGTTCGCTTTCCAGCAGGTTATCCGGCAGCGCGGCGCAGTTGAATTTCACAAATGGCGCGGCAGCACGGGGTGAATTGTAATGAATGGCATTGGCGATAAGTTCCTTGCCGGTGCCGCTTTCACCACGTACCAGAACCGTGGTATCCCATTTGGAAACCTGCCGTAAAATGTCCATCGTCTGACGCATCGCCTGACTTTTCCCGACCATCTGCTCGAAACCAAACTGGCGCGGAACACT
Organism: Rahnella sp. RcJ3; assembly: GCF_009498575.1. NCBI lineage: Bacteria > Pseudomonadati > Pseudomonadota > Gammaproteobacteria > Enterobacterales > Yersiniaceae > Rahnella > Rahnella sp. RcJ3. The sequence continues at coordinate 46,953 of NZ_QSNX01000027.1, read as the reverse complement.
GCACCGGACCGGCGTTTGAGCAGGCAATGATTCCGGGGGCGTGGCGGAACGCAGTGGCTGGCTGATAAGATTGGCAACCATTTCTAAAAACCGCGTACTGGCAGTCAGCCGGTCTTCGTGCAACGCCATCGGCTGTGCCACCAGCACACCCGCAGGCTGATTATCCGCACCGGGAATCGGCACGCCAATCAGCGGCAGGCTGCAATCGTAAATATTCAGGCGGTCGAGAAAACGCTGATCGTCTGAAATGCGCGGTAACACCAGCGCCTGACGCTGGCTCATCACCGCGCCGATCACGCCTTCCCCCATGCGGTAACGGACATGGCGGGTCTCTTTTTTCCTTTCGCCGTCGATGCCGTGCAGGGATTCCACAAAGAGTGCATTGCGTTCTTTATCAAACAGACACACCATGCCGTATTGCATAAATGCATGATCGTGCAGCACTTCGAGGATCGCCGCCAGCGCGCGCTCGGTGTTGCTTTCCTGACTCAGCGCCACGCTGATGCGATAAAGCGCCGTAAACTGGGCAGACATATCAAAGCGCCGGACAACCGGGCCCGCGGTAGGTAACTGGGTCATTTTAAGCCTCCGGTGAGAACCTGCTGTACCGGCAGGCGTAACGTCAGCAAGGTGCCGCCATCAGGGCGGACCGAGAGATCTAAAGAACCGCGATGATGGGCGATCAGCGTCTGGATAAGGCGCAGCTCCATACCATTCCCCGGACGGGAAAATGCCGCTTCCGGGCGGGCATATCGCACCCGTTCACGCGGCACATTATCGGTAATGTCAAAACACAACCAGCTCGCGTCCTGCTTCGCAACAATGTTCACCGAGAGCTTCAGAGACGGCATGGCCTGCGCCTGTGACAGCGTGTGATCAATCCATAAGCTCAGCGCGGTAAGGATTTGCGTTCGTTGCCCGACAGCGCGCAGATCAGATGGCATGACCACGTAACGCAACTCACCGTCACTGAGAAAATGGCTGTCGTACAGCGCGCTCAGATCGTCGAAGAATTCACTGACCGGCCATTCTGCCTGCGGCTCAAAATCCAGCGACGGACGACAGGCCTGTAAGCGACTCACCGCCTGCTCGCCTTCGCGCCAGGCGAATTCCAGCGCCATATTATTGCCTTCTTCGCCGTTAAGACGACGCGCAGCCGCCAGCATATTGATTGGCCCGTTAAGCTGGATAAGTGCGGCATCGAGCGATTCGCGGATGGCTGCCAGCAATTTGCCGTTGGTAAGTTTTTGCTTGAGCCGGTCAAGATACCCCTGCTGCTGGCGGTGATGCTGATCGGTGCAGTCGGTCAGAACAATCAGTTTTCCCGGCGCTGTAATGCCGGTAAAAAAGCGGCTGGCCTCTTCATTGACACCCTGCAATGACCACTGGCCGAAAGAAAACCAGCGTACGTTACGGCGCATGGAAACCGGCACCGGTTCGCCGCGGCTCAGCACATCTTTGAGTTGCGGATAGCCCATTTCGGCCAGCAGCTCTTTTCCGCCGCAGTCAGCGCACAGGGTTTTGTAGGCCAGATTGTCCATCACCACATTGTCTTGCTCATCCACCACCACCACAGCAGCGGGAATGTTATTCAGCACTTCAGTGAACAAGGTGATGTGGTTGCGCAATCGCTGCTCCAGCGCGTATTTCTCGCTGATATCTTTGTGCATGCCGAGGTAATGCTCCACCTGCCCGTCCGCGCCTAAAACAGGCGTGATAGTGACATCCGCCAGATAAAGCGAACGGTTATTGCGCCGGTTGATCAGCTGCCCGCTCCAGGGTTTGTCCTGCAACAAAGTGCGCCACATTTCGTCATAGATATGTTTCGGCGTCTGCTGGCTGGCCAGCAGACGGTGATTCTCGCCCAAAAGTGTCTCAAGTGCAAAACCCGTCTGGCGGCAGAATGCAGGATTGGCATAACAAATGCGCCCCTGCGGATCGGTCAGCGAAATCGCCACCGAAGATTGTTCAACCACGGTATAAAACAGTGAAGGATGTTGCAGCGACAAGCGGCTGGCGATATTCCCCTCAGGAAATGATGCTGATAACGCCGTGATGCTCATGTCTTTCTCCCCTTTATTGCGCAATGCCGGAACCCAAATCACACCTATACTCACCCGGAATAACCGTGCAATTTACAGGCCTTTTGCGGGGCTATCTGCCCAAAGGTTGATCTGAACGGGGTGTTTTAAGCATCAGGATGCAAAGCAGACCGGTTTTTACCACAGACCAGGTAAAGCGCGGTGTGGCACAAGGCCGGAGGCGGGATTTCCCTGCGCTGTTATAAGGCAACGCAGGTAGTTTTTGTGCATTTTTTGTGCAAATCGGGCATTAGCCCGTCTGCACCAACAAGAAGGTGAACAGGCTCAGGCATTGATCAGTTGTTGCAGCCACTGGCGCTGATAATGTTTCTGTTGCCGGGCAATCAGTTGCTGACGCACCCGCGTTAAGGCTTCGGCTTTCGGCAAGGGTTGCGGCAGGCGAATTTGTTCGCACAACAACAGATGCCAGCCCAGTTCGGTTTCAACGGCGCCGCTCAATTGCCCGGCCTCGAGACGAAATAATGTGTCTTCCAGTTGCGGATAAAGAATGCCGCGCCCGACCCAGCCCAGTAGGCCGCCGCCCATCGCACTCGGGCAGTGGGAATAGCGCAGTGCCTGGCGGGCAAACAGCGCATGCCCGTCACGCAAACGGCGCGCAATGGCATCAATCTGTTCACGAACCGCCGAAGAATTGCCCTCCACGGTCAGCAGCAGATGGCGGGTGTAACGTTGTTCGGGGCGAACAAAATGCTGCGCATGTCCGCGATACCACGCCTCAACCTGCGCATCATCCGGCAGCGGTGCCTGTTGCTGCACCCAGTTTAACTGTTCGCGCAACAGCGTCTGATGTAATAGCAGTTCTTCGGTCTCGGTCGCCGTCAGTTCCAGCTCTGGCAGCTCGGCGGCCAGCGCCTGCCGCGTGACTTCCACCGACTGCGGTTCAATATTCAACGCGTGTTCCAGGGCCGCCTGCGCCACAGCTTCTTCTATCACCTGCTGACGCCGCCAGGCTTCGATAAACTGCTGATACTGTGCCGGCGTCGGGTTGAGTTCTTCACTCAGTTTCATCTGTTTTGCCAGCTTCCAGCGGCTGTAACGGTGCCACACAGGCATACTCATGCCAGTTCCTCCTCGAGCTTCAGCGCATGTTCGGGCACCTGAAATATCCGCTGCGCAAACAAAACCTGATAATGAAAAATGCTGTCCAGCGGTTCACAGCCCATCACGCGGCCCATGCCGCCCTGCGGCACCACCACTTCACCACGGATAACCAGACTGCGACGCGAACTGACCCAATCACCGTATTGAAAAGCGCCCGCCAGCCAGGGGGCATCACCGGCGATCAGCTCCTGTTCGCGGCAGCCAATAATCAGGTCGTCGTCGGGAAAATGCACCTGATACACGATGGTGTCCTGCAAAAACCCCCCCCATTCACGCACGTATCCCAGACTGCCGCGGCGGATCAGTAAGTCACCGCGCGTTTTACCCGCAAACGTACCGTCATCGCGTACGATGCGTGTCACTCTCACCTGCTGGTCGACCTCAAATACCGGTTTCATGGCCTGACCTCCAGCAAATCGCTCCAGTCGATAAAGCTGCCGTTATTGCGCTGATACACCGCCAGCCCGGACTGCGTATTCAGCGGCCCGGCCACGGTGTGCTGGTAGCTTTCGGCCAGCAGACGCCGGGCCAGCCGCCAGTCAGCACGGTCTGATTCTTCCTCATCGGCAAAGTGCACCGGCACGGCTGCCGTCAGCCGCTGGTTAAACTGCGCCATGATGTGCAGATGGCGGCTGCGTAACAGGACCGGATCCACCTCCAGTTCGAAGAAATCAAAAAACGACTGCGCTGATTCCAGCTCATCAACACCTTCAATACGGGTAAACCAGTCCATGTCAGCCTCCCTGAGCCTGAAGTTGTCCTTCGAACGGGATCTGATCGTCCATCCGCATCTGGCACATGGCGATGACTTCATCCTCACCCGGATTACGTTTGAGATGTTCGGCAAAGCGTTTCACCTCCTGCAACATCGACAGGGTTTGTGTCTCGCTGAGGATATACCCCAGACGCGCGCAGATGCCACTCACCGCCTGCCTGCCGGAATGTTTGCCAAGCACCAGAGTAAATTCCCGTCCGACCAGCGAGGGATCTATGCCCTGATAACTGCGCGGATCGCGCAGCAGTGCCGCCACATGCAAACCGGATTCGTGGGTGAAAACCTGCCCGCCGACCAGCGGATGCTGCAGGTCAATGGTTCTCCCCGCCGCCGCCGCCACAAGGCGGCACAACGCCGGCAGTTCGGTGAAATCGATACCGCAGTCGAGATGCAGGCAACGATCAAGTGACAGCGTCACACTTTCCAGCGCCGCATTCCCCGCCCGTTCGCCGAGTCCGAGCACCGTGGTGTTCACATGCGTCGCACCCGCCCTGACCGCCGCCAGCGTGTTGGCAGTTGCCATACCCAGATCGTTATGCGCGTGTATTTCCAACCCGCCGTGCCAGTGCTGGCGTAATGCCGAAATACGGGCAAAAGTACTGAAGGGATCGAGAATGCCCAGCGTATCGGCAAACCGCATCCGTTCTATACCCAGATCCGCCGCCACTTCCGCCAGCATGTGCAGGGTTTCATCGGGGGAGCGGGAGGCATCCTCACAGCCCATACATACCCGCATACCGAGACGGTGCGCCAGTTGCACCAGCGGTTTAAGCGAGGCAATCACCGCAGGCCACGGCCGATGTAATTTCTGCTCGCGCAGCAAATCTGACGCTGGTACCGAGATATCGACCCAGTCCATGCCCACGCGCGCAGAATCGTGAATTTCTGATGAATTCATCCGGCACCACGACATCATCACCGTGTCCGGCAGTTGTCTGCGCAAAATCGCCAGTCGCACGCACTCTTCTTCGCCGAGCGCCGGTGTCCCCGCTTCCAGCTCACGGACACCGGCATTCACCAGCGCCTGAGCAATTTCCAGTTTTTCACTGGCGCGAAATGCCACACCGGGGCTTTGTTCGCCATCACGCAACGTGGTGTCGTTGATTATGACCGCCACGGGCCGGTTACCGCCGCCAGTCCGTTCCGCTTCTGAAGCCGCCATCACCCGTCTCCTGTCTCAGCCGTAGGTCGGCGCAAACAGGCCGCCCTGTGCAATTTGCACTTTATCCTGCTGCCAGTAAGGTGACAGCGTTCGCAGGCGTGCCACGATGTCCGGCATCTGTTCAATCGTCCATTCGATTTCCCGCTCACGGGTAAACCGTGACAGGGAGAAACGGATACTGCCGTGCGCCGCGGTATAAGGAATATTCATGGCGCGCATCACGTGCGAAGGCTCGAGCGAACCCGATGTGCAGGCACTGCCGCTGGATGCCGCTATACCGCAATGATTAAGCAACAGCAAAATGGCCTCACCTTCGATATATTCAAACGCAATGTTGACAGTATTCGGCGTGCGCGGCTGGTTAGCGCCCATCAGCAAGGTGTGCGGAATGGTGGTCAGCAGGCCGGTTTCCAGCCGGTCACGCATTTCCTGCACCGACTCCATCATCGGCATATGCACGTCCGCCAGTTCACAGGCCGCGCCCATGCCAACAATCCCGGCGATATTCTCGGTCCCGGCACGGCGTCCGCGCTCCTGATGGCCGCCGCGCACCAGCGGGCGGAAGCGGGTATTGCGCCGCAGATACAGGCAGCCACAACCTTTCGGCCCGTGAATCTTATGCGCCGAGCAGGACAGCATGTCGATATCGGTGGCACGCAGCGAAATCGGAATTTTGCCCACCGCCTGCACGGCATCGCAGTGGAACAGAATGCCGCGTTCATGGGCGGCAGTGGCCATTTCGCTGACCGGGAATAGCACGCCGGTTTCGTTGTTCGCCCACATCATGGTGACCAGCGCGACGTTTTCACTCAGCGCATCGTAATAGTGGGCGGTATCCAGCGCGCCTTCTTCGGTAACGCCGATACGGTGGATCATGTAACCCTGACGCTCGAGGTGTTCGCACACTGCCAGCGTGGCCGGATGTTCCACGGCGGTGGTGATAATTTCACGGCGTTCCGGTGCCAGCGCAATGGCCGAGTAAATGGCCGTCGACGTGGCTTCGGTGGCGCAGGAGGTGAAAATAATTTCGCTGGTATACGCCGCGCCCAGCAGGCTCGCCACCTGCTCGCGGGCGCACTCCAGCCCCACCCGGCACGGTCCACCGAAATCATGAATCGAGGACGGATTACCGTAATAATCGCGCAGATACGGCATCATCGCTTCCAGCACCATCGGATCAATACGGGTGGTGGCGTTGTTATCCAGATACACATTTTTCATTGTCTGTTCCTCATTACCGGGCGGATGTGTTTGTTCTTTTCCCCAGTCAGGCGGCGGCGACCACGCGCATATAGCGGCCCATACGCTCAACCAGTTTCTGTTGCAGCCAGGCCAGCGTCATGTCAGTCATCATGCAGCCGCTGCAACTGCCGGAAAGCGCCACCGTCACTTCCTGCCCGTCGACGCGCACAAGCGACATGTCGCCGCCGTCAGCCCTGATGTGCGGGCGTAAAGACGCCACCACTTCTTCCACCGCCAGCCAGTTTTCATCCCTGACTGTTGCCGCCACCGGGTTTTTCACCGGATGCTCTTTTAGGATTTCTTCCAGACACAGCTCAATTTTTTCGTGACAGGAGGTGCATCCGCCCCCGGCTTTGGTGTAGTTGATCACGTCTTCGAGCGTGGTCAGGCCGTTGGCGAGCACCGCGCGGCGGATCTGCGCTTCATCGACCGCAAAACATTTGCAGATAAGCGCGCCTTCTTCATGATCTTCATCCGGCGCTTCGCCACGGTAATACCTGATGGCAGCCCGCAACGCTTCCTGCCCCATCACCGAACAGTGCATTTTTTCCGGCGGCAGGCCGTCGAGATAATCGGCGATTTGCTGGTTGCTCACCTGCTGCGCCTGCGTCAGGCTGCGGCCGATAATCAGTTCGGTCAGCGCCGACGAGGACGCAATGGCGCTGCCACAGCCGAAGGTCTGGAATCCGGCATCAAGAATAATTTCCGTCTCAGGATCCACCTTCAGCATCAGGCGCAGCGCGTCGCCGCAACTCAGTGAACCGACGTCACCGATGGCATTCGCTTCATCCACGACTTTGGCGTTACGCGGATTAAAAAAATGTTCTTTCACTTTCTCAGAATAATTCCACATGTCTTTAACCCCTTTGGTTAGTCCGGTTCGGGTGATGTCGTACAACTGCCGCTTTCGCAGTGACAAGCGGATGCCGCTGGCAAAACCACCCGTATTCCGGCGCGGCTGTTCTGTTCACCGGCAGACAGCGTGGCATTTTGTAATAGCGTCCAGTGCAGCGGATCCGCCAGCAGGCGTAACCCGTTAATCATTTCTACGTGGTCACGCGGCTGAAAGGCCGCGCTCCAGTGCAGCCCCACTTTCCAGCCGCCGCACGGGTCGCCGCCTAATGTCATCCGCAGGCCGCCCCCCTGCGGCGACAGTTGCCGCTGTAACGCCAGCAAGCGGTCAAAAACCGCGGGTTCAATTACCATCATCGGGTCGCCTCCTCTACGGGTTTATGACTATTGAGCAATTGTGATGCCAGTCACATTATCAGCGTTATTTCAACCACATAGCCCCTGATGCCCGCATCAAATCCCACACAGATGTCGCGCTATTTGTCAGGTTTGTCATACAGATGACACAAGGTTACGGGCGGTCTTCCTCCTGCCATTCGTCCCCCGCCAGCAGTTTGTCGAAACGGCCAGGGTCGCGGCGGCGGCGCGTCACCTGACGCTCTGCAGCCGACCAGTGTTGCTGCGTCTGTTTGAGCAAATGCGCGATGTCGGTGTCTTGCGGCACTTTGATCGCCCGTACGCCAATTTCCAGCAACTGGCGGAAAACTGAATCGCCAATCGCCAGGCAATAGAGCGTCACGCAGTCTTCCAGCGCCGCCATCCGGCAGGCGATTTTTTCCTGCTGATGGCCAGATTCGGCGCTGAATTCCGCCACCCGCAGCAGTTGCACCTGATCCTGTTTTACGCCGTACACCACCAGCCGGGTGCTGGCACCGAAATGCTGGTCGACGTGGTGATAATCGGAACTTGCGAATGCCACCTGCATCGGCCACTGCGTGACGCTGACGGTATCGAGATAACGGTTAGAGCGCCTCATGGCTGGCCTCCGGTACCGGGCTCAGGCTGAACACCTGCTTGAGCGGTGAGTGATACGCCACCAGCATGTGATGGCGCGCCTGCATCAGGTTAGCGAGTTCGAACAAAGTGTCGCGAATACCCGCATAGCCCTGCCGCACGCGGCGAAATTCTCCGAGACGGTCGTAAAGCGGGAAACCGGCACGCACCAGCGCGATACCGTTTTTTTCCGCCAGTGGTGCAGCGTGGGAGTTCGCCACCAGCAATGAAACCGGGTAGCTGTCGAGCCGGGTTTGCAAATCTTCCAGATCGCCGATCACCACCTGTTCGACCGGCAGCCCGGCCAGTGACTGCTGATTAACCGGCGCAATCACCGGCCCGACGCGCATTCCCTGGCTCTGAGCGAAATCGCACCACGCCACCAGTAAATCAGCTTCTGCCGCCAGCGCAATACGCTGTGACTGCAGCCAGGTATGACAGTCGATCATGGCGTCCAACAGTTGCCCGCGCTGGCGCTCAATCCATGCCGGTACCTCGCGGCCTGACACCTGATGCAGATGGCGGATCAGACTGTCCATGTTTTCCAGCGTCATCAGGTGCGGCAGGTTCAGCGCCATGCCGCGGCTGCGCATCGCCATCAGGCTGGCGGCGCAGTTGAGCGAACTGCCAATGGTGATGGTGGTCAGGCTCTGCCCCATTTGTTCAATCTGGCGTTGCGAGGTGCCGCCCTGCGTGACCGGATTGAAATCGCCATTCGCCAGATGTCCGTCCAGCGACTGTGATAAATCCGGCAGGATCACCGGTTGCAGGCCAAAGGCTTCGACATAGCTGCGCAGTAATTCCAGATCCCCCGGCGTCAGCAGATGGCTGACCAGCAGGTTCACGCGCTTGTTACGCATGCCGGTCGGCGGCTTTTCCGGCACCCACTGAGTGATCACGCTTTCCATCAGCGCGCTGTAGCCGTTTTCCAGCGAGCCGTAAAAATCCGGCGTGTTAACGGTCAGAATGGCGATGGCATTAAAGCGCGGTTCTTTGTCGCGAAACTCACGCAGCGCCATCGACAAATCACTGCCCTGGGCTTCTGACAGTCCGGTGCTCAAAATCACAATGGCTTTTGGATTACTGCGCTGACACAACGTGGTCAGCGCCGTACTGACGTTGCCATCCGAGCCCATGATAGTCGTGGTCGATTCCATCGCCGTGGACTGCAACGGGATCGGATCGTGAAAATGCTGGATGAAGAAAACTTTGGCGAACGCGCTGCAACCTTGCGCGCCGTGAACCAACGGGATGCAATTTTCCAGCCCCTGACTGGCCAGGATCGCCCCGAGCGGTTGCCCGCTTTTGACAGGCGTGGTGGCAAGCGGCTTGGCATTACGCAGAATTTGAGCCATACACAGTCTCCAAAACAATGAGTCGAAACATCGCTCACAATGTGTCTGTTTAGCGCCACGGCGCCAGACGGTTGACCTGCGCCCAGACCGGGCTTTCCAGGGTGATACACAACTGTTCGGCCAGATTCACCAGCCCGTGATAACCGGCAAACGCATGCTCGCGCTCCTGATTGATATCCAGAAACGGCTGGCGGGCTTTGTACGCGGTATACATGTTGCGGCCCCCGGCGATCATGATGTCGCCGCCGAAACGATAGAGGGTGTCGAGCAAGGTTCTGGCATTGCCTTCGTCGAGCATCAGCACGTCTTCGCCCATCAGTTCGCGAATACGCTGCTTGTCTTCTTCGGTTGATTTGCGGGTGCCGGTCGCGACCACCGTGATGCCTAAATCCTGTAACGCCGAGACCACCGACCAGGATTTCACGCCACCGGTATACAGCAGCGCCTTACGCCCGCTGAGCCGTGCACGGTAAGGCGCGAGCGCAAGATGTGTCGCCGCCTCCTCGCGCTCAATCAGACGTTCTGTGCGCGCTTGTAAATCCGGGTCTTTGAGCAGCACGGCGATCGTACGCAGGGAATCGGCCATGGAACGCAGGCCATAAAAACTGCCTTCAAACCATGGGATCTGGTAGCGCTCTTCCATTTTGCGGGCGACGTTGATCAGCGCCCGCGAGCACACCAGCATATTGGCTTCGCCACGGTGCATAGTCTGGATTTCAGCAAAACGGGAATCCCCGGAAAGGCTGCACAGCACGCGGATCCCGAGTTCATCGAGCAGCGGCAGAACGTGCCAGAATTCGCCGGCAATATTGAATTCTCCAATCAGGCTGATGCTGTGGCGGTGTCCGGCGGGGATCGGTGAGTTTTCCGGCCACGACGCGGGTTCGCGCTGGCCGATCACCTTTTTGACCATCACGTCCCCGGCAATGCGGTTACCGAGATTTTTGCTGCCGTAGAAACCGGCGGCATCGACTGAAATAACCGGCACACCGGCAGCGGCCGATGCGGCGCGACACACGGCTTCAACATCATCCCCTTCCATCGCCGGTACGCAGGTGTTGTAAATAAAGACCGCCACCGGATGATAATGGCTGACGATGTGCTGCACGGCGTGAAATAAGCGTCGCTCGCCGCGCCCCATAATCACATCCTGCTCGCTCATGTCGGTGGTGAAGCCCATGCGGTTGATGGAAGGCCCGGAACTGCGGCTGCCACGGTTGTCCCATGAACTGCCGGTACAGCCAATCGGGCCGTGCACCAGATGCGCGACGTCCGCGACCGGCAGCAGCGCAATCTGCGCGCCATCAAACGCACAACCGCCTGCCGTCGCGCCCGGTTTCGGCAGGCTGCAACCCGACTTCTGCTTGTGGTTATGCTCACAGGCTGGCTCATCAATCAGCGCCAGAATCTCTTTTGCCTTCATCGCAACCTCGTCATGACAGATAAGTATCAGGGTGAAGGTTGCAAGGAGCAGGCCAGCGGATTACCTACTGATTTTAAACAGGATCTCATTGTCGTGTTTATGACAAACGACACAAAGAAAACAAAGGAGACGACGGATGTCGGGGCGCAGACCGCGCCCCGCAGAGGGACGTTAACTGAACAGACGGTTTTCCAGCGGATTACTTTTGCCTAACCGGCGCGCCAGCCACGGCGGCATATTTTCGGTCAGCATGCGTTGCAGCGCAGCAAGCTGTGACGCAATGCTCACGCCGGGCAGCACTTTGATCGGATGAATATTATGGCGGATGACCCGCGCCGCTGCCGGGCCGCCAATGGCCTCACAGAACAGCAAATGGCAATCGCTGATCAGCCGCGCACGGGTTTCATTCGACTCTTCACCTTCGTGCGATACCGGCGTACGGCGCAGCGCCATCAGATACGGCCCGTCGCTGTCGAACGCATAAATTAAAAACAGATGAGACTGCCCAAAATGACCGTTCACCGTGATGCCGTCGAGAGACGAAAATGCCACCCTTAACTGCTGTGGCTGGCGGCGATTTTCAGCCAGAGTCAGATGCGGTGGCAGTTGCCCCTGCAGGCAGCTCATCAGCGACTGCCAGCGGCTGATCGTCACCTTTCCGGCATCTCCCGGAAATGTCACCTCCAGTGCTTCCAGACTCATGTCCTGTAAATGCGCCAGCCCGATATTGCCGTCACTTTCGCGACAACCCTGTGTCAGCCAGGCCAGCACCTCCGGCGGCGGGATTTCCGGGAATAATTGCACCACGGCGAATAAACGCCAGAACAGCAGATCGTCTTTTGACATCGGAGTCACTCCTCTCACAGTTCTGAACGTGTTGCCCGCAGGCTGACGGGAAACGACGGAATGCCCGGCTGAGGTTCCACGTAATAGGCTTTTCCTCCTTCCAGACAAACACGTCCGCCCCACTGTTGCGGATGGTTATGCTCCAGTTGCACCACTTTGGCTTCCATATCCTGTTTCGCGATATAGCAATAAAGACTGTTATTACGCAGTCGGAAAATAACCATCGGCATAAGCCCCTCCCGGCGACACGCGCCCTGGCGGTAAAGAGAAAAGCCCCGGCACAGTTCAGTGACGGGGCGAGGGTTTTAGCGGATCAGGTCGAAGTTGTAGTCGGTTTTGCCGAGCTTCATGGTTTCGCGATCCAGCTGTTCGAGCACCGCATTCACCAGTTGCGTCAGAATGCTCATCGCACCTTCGTATCCCCAGGTGGTCTGACGGTGCAAATGGTGCCGGTCAAAAATCGGGAATCCGATACGGATCAGCGGTACTTCGAACTGTTCACCTTTGGCCAGCGTGTCGCGCTGAATGAATTTTCCGTAAGAGTTGCCGATCATAAAGTCCGGTTTACGGGTAAACATCAGCGAGCGGAAATGCCACAGATCGCAGTTCACATACACCTCGCTGTCCTGCCCGTAAGGCGAATCAGCCAGCATTTTCTTCATGGCTTTCTGCCAGCGCTTGTTGCCGTTATGGCTGAGAATGGTGGTCGGTTCACAGCCCAGTTCCAGCAGAAATGCGGTCATGCCCATCACAAAATCCGGGTCACCGTACACACCGAAACGCTTGCCGTGCAGCCAGGTGTGGGAATCGAGCATCATGTCAACCAGACGGCCACGTTCAGTGGCCAGCGCGTCAGCTATCGGTTTGCCGGTCAGTTCGCTTACCGTCATCAGCAAGGCATCGGTCGCCGCCAGGCCAATCGGCACACTGACTTCGGTGCCCGGCTGATTCCAGTCGTCCTGCACCACTTTTTTGGTTTTCTGCAACTGCCACGGTTGCAGCAGCAAGGTGTCGATGGCATCCGGTGCATCACGCATTTCGGTTTGCGTGGTGCCGCCGGCATACATGCGGTAATGGCCGTCAGCCGGGGTGTCGAGCACTTCCGACGGATCGGACAAGACGCTGCATTCGACCCCCATCTGGCTCATCATGCGGTGGATCACCCGGTAGTTGCCGAGATAGGTTTCAAAACCGGTCACCACGTTCAGTTTGGCGAGTTTGCCCGGCTGATATTCCCGCGTGGCGTCGGTGGTAAAGGTACGGGCGAAGCCTTCAAACATGTTGTCCCAGCCGGTGACATGACTGCCCAGAAAACTCGGTGTATGGGCATATGGGATTGGCATACCGGCATCCACAAATCCGTCTTTTTTGGCGTTGGCGATAAAGGCCTGCAGGTCATCACCGATCACTTCCGCCATACAGGTGGTGGAGACAGCAATAATTTCCGGCTTGTACAGCGCGCTGGCGTTTTCCAGACCGACATTCATGTTGTTATTTCCGCCAAAAACGGCGGCATCTTCGGTCATTGAGTCGGAAACACAGGCCACCGGCTCTTTGAAATGACGGTTAAAATAGGTACGGAAATACGCCACACAGCCTTGTGAACCGTGGACATACGGCAACGTGTTGGCAAAACCCAGCGCGCAAAGCACCGCGCCTAACGGCTGGCAGGCTTTCGCCGGGTCGACGGTCAGCGCTTCACGCGAGAAGTTCAGATCCTGATATTCCTGCGTGGTGGTCCATTCAAACACTTCCCGCACTTTCGCCTCGCCGTGTGCTTCTTCCAGCGCGCGTTTGTTGGTAAACATACTCTGGTATTCATCCTGCTCGAACAGCGGGAAACAGGATTTTGGGGTGCCAAGATCTTGACTCATGTTTCTCTCCTTCCGCGCCACAAATCTGTGAACTGACGGAATGTTTGTCGTCTCTGTCAGGCCGATTTCAACCAGGGGGCGGTCAGCTGACTCCAGCCCGGATTGTTCAGCGTCATGTCCATGTCACGGGCAAAAATGCCGAAACCGTCGTAGCCGTGATAAGGGCCGGAATAATCCCAGGAGTGCATCTGGCGGAACGGCACGCCCATTTTCTGGAAAATGTATTTTTCTTTGATGCCTGACCCGACAAGATCCGGTTTCAGCGCTTTAACGAACGCTTCCAGCTCATAACTGCTCAGGTCGTCGAACAGCAACGTGCCTTCTTTGAGCATCGGTAAGGTGCGGTCGTAGTCATCGTTATGACCGAATTCATAGCCGGTACCGATGATTTCCATTCCCAGATCTTCATACGCCCCGATGATGTGGCGCGGACGTAAACCGCCGAGATACAACAGCACCTTTTTGCCTTCCAGACGCGGACGGTATTTGTCGATCACCGCCTGCGTTTGCGCCTGATATTTTTCAATCACCGCTTCGGCGTTTTTCCGGATGGTATCGTCAAAACGCGCCGCGATTTCGCGCAGAGATTCCGCAATTTTGGTCGGGCCAAAGAAGTTGTATTCCATCCACGGAATGCCGTGTTTTTCTTCCATATGACGGGAGATATAGTTCATCGAGCGGTAGCAGTGCACCAGATTGATCGCGACTTTCGGGGTGTTTTCCATCTCCACCAGCGTGCCGTCGCCGGACCACTGCGCCACCACGCGCAGCCCCATTTCTTCGAGCAGAATACGTGAGGCCCAGGCGTCACCGCCGATGTTGTAGTCGCCGATAATAGCCACGTCGTAAGGCGTGGTTTCAAATTCATTGCCTTCGCGGTTATCCAGCACCCAGTCGCGGATGACATCGTTAGCAATGTGATGGCCGAGCGACTGCGACACACCGCGGAAACCCTCGCAGCGTACCGGCACGACCGGCTTACCGATTTTGGCGCTGCTGGCTTTGGCGACGGCAGAAATGTCATCACCGATCAGACCGACCGGACATTCCGACTGCACCGAAATGCCTTTGGTCAGCGGGAACAACATCTCCAGTTCGTCAATCAATTTGTCGAGCTTTTTATCGCCGCCAAATACGATGTCCCGTTCCTGAAAATCGCTGGTGAAGTTGATGGTGCCGAAGCTGTTTACGCCGCTCCAGCCGGTGTAATAGTTACGGCGTCCGGCACGGGAATACTGGCCGCAACCAACCGGGCCGTGGGAGATATGTGCCATGTCTTTGATCGGGCCAAAGACCACGCCTTTGGAACCGGCGTAAGCGCAGCCTCGCACGGTCATCACGCCCGGCTGCGATTTGCGGTTTGAGACAATACACTTGCCGACAGATTCCATCGCCGGGTCGGTGGTCATCATGTGTTTCTTACGATCTTTAAGCGCCTTCTCGGGGAAGATCTCCAGCACTTCCTGGATCAACGCCTCGTTACGTTCGCGTGTTTCACTGGTCATAAAGACTCCGCTGATTGCCTGAAAAGGTGCACATTCCCGCAGGTCTGTGCATCTCTGGATAAAGGGGACGAAATCACGCCTCTTCGGCGGCGGTACGACCGACGATGGTCAGGTCTTCTTCTTCCATAATGCCGAATTCCATTAACAGGGCTTCCAGCTCATCCATGGTGACCGGTGTCGGCACCACCATTTTGGTGTTGTTGACGATTTTGTTCGCCAGTGCACGATACTGATCTGCCTGCGCACAAGTCGGGTCGTATTCGATGACCGTCATGCGGCGGATTTCAGCGCGTTGCACAATGTTGTCACGCGGCACGAAGTGGATCATTTGCGTGCCAAGTTTTTCAGCCAGCGCGATGATCAGTTCATCTTCGCGATCCGTCTGGCGGGAGTTACAGATCAGCCCGGCCAGACGAACTTTGCCCGATTTCGCGTATTTCACGATGCCCTTGGAAATGTTGTTGGCGGCATACATAGCCATCATTTCACCGGAGCACACGATGTAGATCTCCTGCGCTTTATTTTCGCGGATCGGCATCGCGAAACCGCCGCATACCACGTCGCCCAATACGTCGTAAAACACAAAATCCAGATCCGGTACATATGCGCCTTCTTCTTCGAGGAAGTTGATGGCGGTGATCACCCCGCGTCCGGCACAACCCACACCAGGCTCAGGGCCACCTGATTCCGCACAGCGCACGCCGCCATAGCCGATTTGCATCACATCTTCCAGCTCCAGATCTTCCACGGAACCCACTTCAGCGGCCATTTCCATGATGGTGTTCTGTGCTTTCGCATGCAGAATAAGGCGGGTGGAATCAGCCTTAGGGTCGCAGCCGACAATCATGACTTTCTTGTTCATTTCGGCCAGAGCCGCTACAAGGTTTTGGGTGGTGGTGGATTTCCCAATACCCCCTTTCCCGTAGATTGCACATTGACGCATTGCCATCGTTTTCTCTCCTGTAGTGTCCAGTTGACGTACAGGTCATTGCAGTGTTCATACCACGATGCCAAAACATAGATATCATTGAAAAATAAAGAATTTTAATTTGATGAGGTGGAAGTATTAGAAGCAGATAGAACAATCTGCGTACAGTTTGTTGTAAAACAAACAAACAGATGGCGGGTTCCGGGGACACCATACGCTTTACATCCCGCATTATAATAACCCGATGATAAAAAGCGATTTGTGTCACCACAGCACATCTAAACTTTGGGTTAATGCCATACTGGATCACTCCTGCAGGCTTCATGCTCATTGAATGAAGGAGAAAGCTGTATTGAATGTTTCCCCTAACGATTCGGACCGGTCTCTCGTCCGCTTAAGCGGTATGAAGCGCCCTGTTACGGCTCTTGTCATACTTGCTACAACAGTTGTCTGCCTGTTGATATTGGCATTCGCCGGCGCATTTATTTCAACAACCCGCACAGCACAACTCGGTGATGCGGAAGTGTCCAACACGAATATTGCCCGCATGATCGCTGTTCAGGTGGAATCGACCCTTAAAACCGCGAATGTGACCTTGACTGATATTTCGGAACGCCTGGAAGTCGACGGCATGGGCACGTACGAGCTTGACCGGCTGCAGACTCACTTGAATGAAATAGGCAAGGCCAGCTCCGAACTCCACGGACTGTTCGTCTACGGAGCGGACGGTTCCTGGCTGGCGACGTCTCTCAGCCGTCCGGTTAAAGGGAATAACTCGGACCGTGAATACTTTACGTACCACCGCGCTAATCGTAGCCTCGCAGTCCATATCGGACCGCCAATTATAAGTAGGTCCACCGGGATCTGGATTATTCCCGTGTCGCGGCGGATTAACCGACCTGACGGGAGCTTCGGCGGAGTTGCCCTCGTCACGCTCAAAATTAATTTTTTTGAACGCATTTATGACGAAATTGATATTGGTAAAACCGGTACAGTGTTACTCGCACTTAGCAATGGGACGTTGGTGTACCGGCGGCCGTTTGAAGAACGGCTGATCGGGACTGATATTTCTAAAGGTCCCGTCCTGCAGGCCCTGTCCACGCACTACGCCGGTTCCTCAATCCTGGTCTCTAAGATTGACCGAATAGAAAGGCTGTACAGCTACCGGCACGTGGACGGCTACCCTTTCGTTGTAGCTGTCGGGCGCACAAAAACAGAATTATTAAGCCAATGGCAGCGTTCGAGCATTTTTCTGGGTGCTGCTGTTGCCGTGATCTGCGCGATGTTCGGATTACTCGCGTCAAGGTTGATTAGGCAAATAAGTATTCGGGACACGCTAGATCAAAAACTGCGCGCCCGTTCGGATGGTCTGGAACAGCATAATATGGGCCTGCGGGTACTGGCGAACACGGATAAGCTCACTAACATTGCAAATCGACTCATGTTCGATGAAATTTTTGATCAGGAATTCAAGCGTGCGCAACGCGGCGAAGACTGTTTGTCGCTAATCTTGCTGGATGTAGACCTTTTCAAGAAATTCAACGATCGTTATGGGCATGTCGCCGGCGACGCCGTGCTGCGCAGGATAGGTCGGGTTATGGCCGACCAGGTCACCCGTGCCGGTGATCTGGTCGCACGCTATGGCGGCGAAGAGTTCGTCGTTATCTTGCCGAGCACCGGCAGGGAGGGGGCAACCGAGGTTGCTGAACGCATTCGCGAGGGAATATTCGCGTTGATGATTCCCCATTTGGATGCGCCATGCGGTCAGGTCAGCGCGAGTTTCGGCGTTACGACTGTTTACCCCGCCCAGCACCGAGGTTTATATCCATCGGATGTAATCATTCGCGCCGATCAACAGCTCTATGAGGCGAAACGCACCGGACGAAACAAAGTGTGTGTAGAAGAGTTACTGTAAGCTGATACAGCAATGCTTTGGTCATGAACGGATAGATACAGAAATCTCACTTTCCCACAGGCGTTAAGCAATATCAGGCCAGTTTAGTCTTAACTGGGTTCTCCGTGTCGTTGTTCGGAAGCCGCTTGGTGGCTGTCGGTTAGGTGGAGCTATTGTCGGTGCGTGCAGAGGGAATACGGGCCGATTCATCAAATATAGGTTCATTTGCAGCGAAATGTCGGTTTGGGAGGCATGAGTCGTCGTTATTCCCGGTTGAAAAGTCGCTGCATCAGGCCGGTTCGGTTTCAAACACAGGTCATTACAGCTTATAGGCTGGCAACGGCAGTAATGAATAACACTAAAAGGCCCCCTAACGATGACCTTGTCCCCGTTTTCTCTCCATGACTGCGGATCCGTATCCAGTACAATGCTTGCTGTAACCCACAATACTCCCCCTATTAGTCACCAAGCCGCCGTATAGCCAGTAGGGCTCCCTGCCCGTAAGGGGCGGGTTTCCTGTTCTCAGCGCGCTACCCGAAGCAAACGCAAAAAAACGCCCTTCTCCACGGTTGGGCTGGGTCAGGCTGACATTGCATTTTGGACGTAAAACATACCGGCCGTAATTGTTCGATAAATTATGCCTAGCCAGTCGGAAAAAACTAGGGAAGCTTTATGCGAGAGAGGTTAAGTCCTACTGCTGCTTATGAAGAGGTTTAGTTTGCGTCCAAAAATATGATTAAACCGCCAAAAGTTAGCTGTCAGCGCTAATTTGAGCAGGCATAAAATCGCCTAGACGTTGCTTTTGCCGACCCCGCTCATCGATATTGGCAGGACTCAACCATAAGTTCATTGCATTGCGCAGCGTGGACCATTCTTTATCAAGAATAGAATACCAACGAGTATCACGGCTGTGCCCTTTCGAGACCTGTATTTGTCGAAACGTGCCTTCATATTGAAACCCCAATCGTTCAGCTGCTTTAATAGCAGTCTCATGAAAACTATCGCATTTCCACGCACATCGTCGGTATTCTAATGTGTCGAAAATATACGATAACAATAGGGCGATCGCTTCGGTACTCGATGGTGTACGCTTCATTTGCGGTGTCCAGTTTATCCATCCAATCTCAACCGCTCCATGCTCAGGATCTATACGCTGCAACGCAACGAACCCCATCGCTTTTTCAGTAAGTTGACTGACCACAGCGAAGAATAAAGGGTCTGAACTGTTTGCAAGTGATGTGATGAAATGTTCACATTGACGAAGAGTAATGGGCCGGTTTATCGCAAAGTATGTCCAGTCTCGCTCATCATCGATGCTGTGCCAGGCGTCAAACAATTGCTGACTGTGCGTTAAGGCAATGGGTTCAAGGCGGCAATATTTCCCGTGAAGAACTTTTTTCGAAGGGCGTTCCCTCAATTTCCACTCGGGTAATGATGGTCCTAGAGATTGACCATAATGATTTAATTCAGACATTTATCACCATCCGTATATTCGTTTATAATAAAAAAACGGCCACTTCAAAAGTAAGTTAGGTAGGGTTGATCCTGCTGGATAAGTAAAATATGGCTACCAATTCAACAAATAATGAACCATTTAATGTTGTTTCGTTCACTGAGTAAAAAGCTCATTTGGAGCCCATTGAAAAGACGCATAACGCAGCCCAATTAAGCTTAGCACTATTTCGACTCATGTTTGAAATTATGATAGATATCGTATGCATTTTCATTGTTCATATATTTTATCCAATACATAGTCATGACGATTGGCTCACCTTCGATTCAAATACCGCCCCTTACGGTGAGCGAAAGGCTTTTTTATGGTAAATTTGAAGAACACGGTTATACTGTACAACCATATTTTTCTCCCCGAAGAGAAAATAACAATGAAAAGCTTATTACTACATTTAAGTTTAAAGTGCACACTTTAAAACCACGCGAATAAGATCATAGATCCTGCATTAAAAAATTGGCACAGTTCATTTAATATGTCACCTAACTCATGAAAAAATGATATTATTAAATCCTCAATATTTAATATCTTTAATTAAAGAGGCGTCTTCATGTTTAATTTAGATTTTTCTTTTTCATGCCACTTCACTTTTGAACCTATTTTCAATCTAAATGGGAGGCTATGCGCCTTTGACGTTCACCCGAGATTTATAAGTACAGAGGAAAAAATTAGCACTGAGGATATGATATATATTATGCCAGAATCAGTAAAGAAAGAATATCTCATCGGTATATTAAATGAGATTGAAAAGAAAACGGCCTTTCTTCTGGAAAGAAAAGCATTATGCTCGTTTCATATTGACGGTGTCATGGCTTCTATTATACTCCGTGACTCAAAAATAAAAAAACCTCATCGGCGCGAATAAATTTGTCCGATTGGCCATATCAACTACTATATTATATGATGATATCCATAACTCTGGACATTTCGCCAGGGAATTGAGCCAACTATATCCTATTTGGTTAAATGATTTCTCAGCAAACCCAACATCATTTTCGGCCATAAGAAATATCAGATTTGCATTAGTTAAAATGACTAACAAAACCTTTAAAGAGCATGGTGATTTAGTCATGTTTTTTTCTTTAATTGAAACTATAACAAATTATTGTGACAACATTTGCATTGAAGGGGGGGAACCTTTGCTCAGTTAACAATGTTAAAACAACGCCACATAACCTACATTAAAGGCTCCTGATTTTCAGGTGGTTATAGATTTCATAATATAGGTTGATTTGACTTGCATCCATGCATCACGTTGTTCTCCCTGCTTGGTACATTGACATTAGTCACAGATACTTGTGGATTGTTGGCAACCTTTATCACTGACATCTAGGTGCGCCACGTATAAATAAGCCTCCAAAAGGACAACCGCAGCTAGGCGAAACTCAGCAGATACCGGCTCGGCTGAAAAGCAGTTCAATTCACAGTTGTTAAAACGTAAACCAGCCATAATCATTCTCATGCATACTGCCTTTATCGCCGGCATAGCGTGAGAAGCTCTTGGACAACCAGCAGGGGCATCTCACGACCGGCACCTGCCCGTGTTGTACCAATTCTGATATAGAATTCATTATTTGAACCCTAGAAATTAATATCATAAAAAAGCTGCTAACCTTCTTAAACCGCCTTAACAGGATACGGATAATGTTCAATAATCTTGAAGTTTGTCAGTCAGTGCTGAATGCTCTGCCTGAGGCTGTATTCCTGAAGGACAAATATTTTCGGTTGGTTTTTTTAAACCATAAAGCGAGTAAGTTATTCGGTAAATCGTCCGACTTGCTGCTGGGTAAAAAGGGACTGGAACATCTGGGGTTACCACTTGCATCTCGCATCTTGCTTCAGGAAAAGCATGTGCTTGACACGGGAGAACCCCTGGAATTTGAGGAACAAGTGCCCGGCCAGGAAAACCAGACCAGAACTATTGTAATAAAGGTATCCCGGCTTATTCTTAACGCTGAAGCCTATCTGCTTATCTCGCTGAATGATATCACTGTACTGCGGCAGGCTGAAGCCCATACGCGTTATCTGGCTTACCACGATCCTCTGACGGGTTTATACAATCGTGCAGCATTCAATGAAAGGTTGCAGAATGCACTGCTACCTCTAACAAAACCTGAACAACCCGGCGGTGTGCTGATGTTGTTCGATATGGATGGGTTTAAAAATGTCAATGACACCTGGGGTCATCAGGCTGGCGATCTTGTGTTGTGTGAGTTTGCACGACAACTTTCTCATTCCACTCCGGAAGAGTGCGTTGTTGCACGCCTTGGCGGCGATGAGTTTGCAGTATTAATAAAGCCCCCCTTTTCGCCAGAGGAGGCAGAAGCTCTGTGCCAGAAAATTGTCCTGAACATTCGTACCCCGGTCATCCTTAAGGGGGCTATACCGTACATTACTGTTTCGGTGGGTATAACAATTATTATGCCATCAGATATCACCGGGGGAGAGTGCCTGAGAAAGGCCGACACAGCCCTCTATGAAGCAAAGCGGATGGGTAAAAACAGGTATTGTGTTTACTCTGAGCTTCTGGATGCAGGTTGGGCAAGAAAACGAAAAATGAAAAAAGCATTGGCTATGGCACTCCTCAGCGGACAAGGGCTTGAATGCGCATATCAACCCCTTGTTAGCGCGCAAAACGGCGAAATTATAGGCGTTGAAGCTCTGGCCCGCTGGGACGATCCGGAATTGGGTTCGGTTTCCCCTGTGCAGTTTATCCCTCTGGCGGAAGAATGCGGACTGATTGTACCCCTGGGCAAATTTATCCTGAAAAGAGCCTGCCAGGAAATGCGCCCCTGGAGTGATTTGTCGGTTTCTGTGAATATTTCGCCCGTACAACTTTGTGAAAATGACTTTGCCAGTATGATCCTGCAACTGCTGGCAAAGGAAGATTTTCCGCCTCACCGGCTTGAACTGGAGCTAACCGAGACTGCCATTATGCATTCTGATACTCACAGCAAAGAGCAGTTGAGTATCCTGCGTCAACATGGGATAAGAATAGCGCTTGATGACTTTGGTACCGGTTATTCCAGTCTGAGCCTGTTAAAGGACATCATGGTGGATAGCGTCAAGATCGATCAATCATTCGTACAATTTGTGACGCAACTGGAGGACACAGCAGCAATCGTCACCGCAGTTTCCCGGCTGGGAAACCAACTGGGGCTACAGGTCATTGCGGAAGGTGTTGAGACCAGTGAACAGCGAGAGTTTTTGATTGAGGCCGGTTGTTCACAGTTACAGGGATATCTTTTTTCAAGACCATAAACAAAAGAAAAACTGGCAAAGTTAATCGCTACAGACGAAAAAAATCCACAACCTAACGTGACACTCGATTTGTGAGTTTTCTGGCGCATGGAAAAGCCGAACTGGCAGGCAGGTGACAGTAACCACTTCCACGGTGAGCAGGAACGTGCTTGAACCGGACGCCATCCTTCTGCTTCGCGCCGTGGATGATCTCCTCCCTGAAAGCAGTGCCAGTCTAAACTGAAGTATCCGGTCTTTCTTTCATCTCACTGAGAGGCATATCAACCATGAAAAAGACCCGTTATACCGAAGAACAGATAGCCTTTGCCCTTAAACAGGCCGAAACCGGCACTCGGGTGGAGGAAGTGTGCAGAAAGATGGGGATTTCTGAAGCCACTTTTTACAATTGGAAGAAGAAGTTTGGCGGCATGAGCGTGACAGAACTGCGTCGGCTGCGCCAGCTGGAGGAAGAGAATCACCGCCTGAAACGGCTGGGCACCGATCTCAGTCTGGACAAAGAAATGCTGCAGGACGTCATCCGAAAAAAGCTCTGAGGCCCGCGCGTTACCGGGTCTCTGGTCGGTGTGGGCCGACGCCCACGACCTTGAACTTGAACTTGACGTAAACCCCCGCACGGGCGGCCAACCCACAGGTTTACCGGACTAAAGCACCGGGCTTAACCGTCCGCACGCCGCCGCAATGCGCCGCCCAGCCTCAATCACCGTGGCGTTGTCTGTGGCAATCGACAGCCGGAAGTATGGCGACAAGCCGTACGCACTTCCGCCCACGCCGGAGACGCCGTTTTCCAGCAGATAATCCATCACATCGGCTTCGTTTTCGATTTTCGCGCCGCCCAGGCGGTAACGCCCGATCAGCCCCGCACAGCGGCAGAAGACGAAGAAACCGCCCTGCGGCTGTATCAGTTCCAGCCCGTCAACGCCGAAAAGGATGCCCATGATGTCATCGCGCCGCTGCTGATAGGCCGCCACCTGGGGTGCGAGGAAATCCAGCCCGCCGGTGTACGCCGCCAGCGCCGCGGCCTGGCTGACAGAACTCGCGCCCGAACTGATTTGCGACTGCACCACGGTCATCGCGGTGATCAGTTCTTTTGGCCCGGCACCGAAACCGATGCGCCAGCCGGTCATGGCGTAGGTTTTAGAGACGCCGCCGACCAGCAAACTGCGCGCATGAAAATCGCCTGCCACGTTCAGCAAATTACGGTGTTCGCGGCCATCAAACAGAATGTGCTCATACAAATCATCGAGCATGACCAGCACCTGCGGATGCTGGCGTAACACATCGGCCAGCGCCTGTAATTCTTGCGTGCTATATACCGCACCGCTCGGATTCCCCGGATGGTTAAGCACCAGCCAGCGCGTGCGCGGTGTGATGCTGGCCGCCAGTTGCTGTGGCGAAAGCTTATAACCCTGCTCCAGATGGCACTCCACAAACACCGGCGTGCCGCCGTTAAAGCGCACGCTGTCCGGGAACGTCGGCCAGTACGGCACCGGCACAATCACTTCATCGCCGTCGTTTAACGTCGCCGCAAATGCGTTGAAAATGACCTGCTTCGCGCCGTTGGCAATCATCAGGTTATCGATGCCAAATTCCAGGCGGTTTTCCTGGTGCAATTTTCGCTGCACCGCCTCACGCAGTGCCCGTATTCCGGGTGTTGGCGTGTATTTGGTCTCCCCGCGTGCAATAGCCTCGTACGCCGCCTGCTTAATGTGCTCAGGCGTATCGAAATCCGGTTCACCTGTGGTGAGATCCAGAATATCGACACCGGCCTTTTTCAAATCATTAGTGCGCTGCTTTGCCGCCGCGTTGGCTGAAAGCGAAACGCGTTGCACGCGCTGTGACAACGAAATCGTCATACCGTTATCCTTATATCAGAGCGCGGGCAAACCCAGGTTTTCGCGCAATGTGCTGAATTCATACTCTTCGCGGAACAACCCGCGACGGCGTAATTCCGGGATCACCAGCTCGACAAACAACGAAAGCTGCTCCGGCATGATGGCGGGCATAATATTGAAACCGTCCGCGCCGCCCTGCTCCAGCCAAAGCTGGAAATCATCGGCGATATCTTCGGCGGTTCCTACCAGCACGCGGTGTCCGCGTGAACCGGCCGCAATTGCCGCCAGTTCACGCAGGGTCAGATTTTCGCGGTAGGCCAGATCCGTCAGCAGTTTCACACGGCTCTGATTGCCTTCTCCGGCAGGCACATCCGGCACCGGGCCGTCGAGCGGGAACTGGCTGAGATCCATATTAAAGCGGGTCGAAAGCTGACGAATGCCGTTATCGATATCCACCAGCGAGTTGAGTTCACGCCAGGTTTCACGCGCTTCTTCCCGCGTGCGCCCCACGATCGGCATCACACCGGGCAGGATCAGCACATGATCCGGATTGCGCCCTGCGTCTTTCACCTGCTGTTTCTGCGAACGGTAAAACGTCTGTGCTTCTTCCAGCGTCGCGGCGGCGGTAAACACCACTTCGGCGGTGGCGGCCGCCAGCTTCTGGCCGTCAGCGGAAGAACCGGCCTCGATAATCACCGGACGTCCCTGCGGTGAACGGGTGATATTCAGCGGCCCCTGCACCTGGAAATATTTCCCGCGATGATTAACCGGCTGAATTTTTTCATTCACGAAATACTGGCCGCTGTCTTTGTCCGGCGCGACGGCGCCTTCCTGCCAGCCTTCCCACAGCTTAAACGCCACGTCGAGAAACTCGTGCGCGACGGCGTAACGCTCGGCGTGCATCGGCATATCTTCACGACTGAAATTGCGCGCCACGTCGGTGGAAAACGATGTCACCACGTTCCACGCCGCACGGCCATGACTGATGTGATCCAGCGACGAAAAGCTGCGCGCCAGATTAAACGGATCGGTAAACGTGGTAGAGGCCGTTGCCGCCAGCCCGATGTGACGGGTCTGCACTGCCAGCGCCGCCAGCAACGTCAGCGGCTCGAGGCGCGCCATGGTGGAAGGCAGGCGGTAAACGCTGGTCGCCAGCGCGTCACCGATGAAAAACATATCGAACTTGCCTTCTTCGGCTTTTTTGGCGATCCACGTCAGCCATTCAACGTCCGTGGGCGAACCGAGCTGTCCGGTTAAACGCCAGCCGCTGACGTGATGCCCGAGCGGTTGAACAAACAGGCCGAGGCGCAGCTTTCTGGTGTTTTCTGAAGAAGAAGTCATGAAATGTTCCTAAGAATAATGTTGATTTTCTGTCGCCCGCAGGGCTTTTTCGATGTGTTCAGCGGCCATGGAAAACGGCAGGCGCGCCGCGTTTTCGGCGGAGAACTTCACTTCACGGGCAATAGATGCAAGGATTTCATCGCGGTTACCGTTGAATTCCGGCAGCGCCAGCGGCGCATCGTACTGCCGCAGCAGCGCCAGCAGTTCCGGCTCCGGTTCGCCGTTGTCACTTTCCATCAGCGACTGCACCAGCAGGCCGAGACCGACCTTCTCGCCGTGCAGCCAGTCGTGCAGTTCAGGCTGATGGGTAAAACGGTTGTGAATGGCGTGCGCCACGCCCGGTGCAGGCGTTTCATCGCGCATGCTGTTTGCCATGCCCGCCGCCGCGATATTGGCGTCGATCACTTTAATCAGCGCCGGTGTCACTTCATGGCGGGCGTTATCAAGCACCGCCTGCGCCCCGTATTTCTCAAAGGTTTCCACCGCCAGTTTTGCCGCCTGAATTTTGAGATTCAGCGCCAGGCTGTCGTCGCTTTTCTGTTTATACGGCCGGAATTCGTACCACTTCGCCAGTGCGTCCACGATGCCTGCTTTCAGATAACGGACGTCGTTTTGCGCGATGACTTCGCTGTCGACCAGCACCATCAGCGGCATACGTGATAACGGCTGACTGCGGACGTGCCCGCCGTGCGCGTTGTAAATAATGCTGACCGGCGACCAGGCGGCGCAGGTGGCGGCCACCGTCGGCAGCGTCACCAGCACAATGTCATCAATCAGATTCGCGATGGCTTTCGCGCAGTCCAGCACGCGTCCGCCGCCGATACCCAGCACCAGCGTGGCGTTTTGCGCCCGCACCGCGTTGAGATGTGTTTCGATCGCGGCATCGGTGCATCCGGTGGTCAGGAAATTCACCTGCCAGCGGATCCCCGCCTCACGCAGGCTGTTTTCCAGCTGCGGATTCACCGCCTGCCAGGCTTTCGGGCTGGTGATAATGGCGATTTCATTCGAGTGAACGGCAAGAAGTTCGCCGGTGCGGGCACGCAGCCCCGGCTGATGGTGATAGGTTTGCGGTGATTTTATAGCGAACACGATGATGCCCTATTCTCTGGTCAGTAATTGAATAAACTGCCTGCCCGTAATAAACAGGAATTCGGATATTGGATATATTAAGTCGTTATATAAACATCGTACGAGAATTGAAATAATAAACAAAGTTCTGATTGCGGATCCTTATTCACTAATTCGCAATAGAATAGATGAATTTTAGCTATAGCATCAAAAACCCTTGCATCCTGTGCTGGATCAAAGAAATGATAGCGCTGTAAAGGGTTAATTTAATAAACAAAAACAGAAATATCGGCAACGGCATTATCCCGGTATTTATTATTGTTTTTGCCAAACTCATTAATTAACCCTCAGAAAAACAGAGATTATTATGGCCTCACATCCGATTGATTTTCTTTTACTTGGCAATAATTTTGGCACACCGGAAATGCGGGATATCTGGTCAGAGAAAAATCGTCTGACGCAGCAAATAAATGTCGAAGTGGCGCTGGCATTAGCCGAAGGCGAACTCGGGGTGATCCCGCAACAGGCAGCACTGTCGATAGCGGAACTGGCCGACCCCAGCCAGCTGAATATTGACGACATCGCCGCGTCCGGTGCACAGATGAAACATTCCCTGATGCCGGTGCTGACGGCGCTGCAAAAACAGTGCGGCGAGGCCGGAGAATACATTCACTACGGCGCGACCACGCAGGATATCGTCGATACCGCCACGGTTTTACAGCTCGCCCGGACAATGAAAGTGATCGTGCGTGACGCCACCGCGCTGGCGGACGTGCTGAAAAATCTGGCGCGTGAGCATCAGTACACCCTGATGGCGGGCCGCACCCACGGAATGCAGGCGCTGCCGACCACGTTCGGCTTTAAAGTCGCCGTCTGGCTGGATGAATTTATCCGCCATCTCGACCGCCTTCAGGCCATCACGCCGCGTCTGCTGACCGGCAATCTCAGCGGCGCGATCAGCACGTATGCCGCGCTCGGCGAAGCAGGCCCGGAAGTCGAACGCCGCACGCTGGCACGCCTGAACCTGAATACGCCGAATATCGGCTGGCAGGCAGCGCGCGACCGTTTTTCCGAATACGCCAGCACGGTGGTGCTCATCAGCGGCACGCTGGGCAAAATCGGCAACGAACTTTATAACCTGATGCGCACCGAAATTAATGAAGTCGAAGAACCGTTCAGCGCGGGGAAAATCGGCTCGACCACCATGCCGCATAAACGTAACCCGGCCGCCATCGAAGGCTTAGCCAGCCTGACCGCCCCGCTTTTACACAGCGCGTCGCTGATTTATCAGTCGATGCACGTCGAGCACGAACGCGATGCCATGAGCTGGCGCGCGGAGTGGATCGCCCTGCCGGAAATCTCGATTTACCTTTCTGCCCAGCTGCAAAATGCCCGCGCTATTTTATCTGGCCTGACGGTCAATAAAGCCCGCATGCTGGCGAATTTGCAGATGCAGGACGGCCTGCTGCTGTCGGAAAAGGTCATGTTTGAAGCCGGTAAAAAACTCGGCAAACAGACGGCGCATCATCTGGTTTACGAGTGCGCTATGCAGGCGTTCGAGAACCGTCTATCTTTTAAAACCGTGCTTTTAGCACACCCGGTTCTGGCCGCCAGCATCTCAGAAGAAGATCTGGACCACTGGCTGGATCCGGCAAATTACATCGGCTGTGCGCCGCAAAAAGTGGATGACGTGATCCGCTTCGCCGAACAGTCCGGTCATTTATCATCCCCGGAGAAACCTGCGATATGACCCCACATTTCCGGCGGCTCAGTTCAGACGACAGGCACGAATATCTGTCGCTGATGCTGGCCGCATACGCCCCGATTAAAGCCCTCGGCATTCAGTTTGATGCGGCCACCGCCGATCTGGCGCGGGTGACGAAACATCTCGATGAACATGCGGTATTTGGCCTGTTTGACGGCCAGCGCATGGCAGCCTCGGTCACTTTGCGTTTTCCGTGGGGCACCCTGCCGGGCCCGATGGGTCTGCCGCATATTGGCTGGTTCGGCACGCATCCGGAATACACAGGCCAGAATCTCGGAAAACGGCTGCTGGAATGGCTGGAAGACCACATTCTTATCGGCGAACTCAAAGCCCCGGCGTATTCGCTTGGCACCGCTACCAGCCATCCGTGGCTGCGCGAAATGTATATCAAACTGGGTTTTCAGCCGGTCTTCGAAAGAGACCTCGGCAAAGGCCATATCACGCTGTATCTGAAAAAGATCCTCGACGAAGAACGCCATGCCGGATGGCTGGCGCGTCAGCCCGCTTAAGGAGTTTTACATGTTGAATACCGGTCAGGAACATCAGGCGCTGGCGAAATTCATTGAGGATTTTCGCCATAACATGCACCGCCATCCTGAGCTTTCCAATCAGGAATTCGAGACCACGGCGCGCATCAAAGCCGTGCTGGAAAGTCATCAGATCCGCGTTCTGAATCTGCCGCTGAAAACCGGTCTGGTGGCCGAAATTGGCGGCCAGAAAGCCGGTAAGCGGGTGGTGTTACGTTCGGATATCGACGCCCTGCCGATCGAAGAAAAATCGGGCGTGGAATACACCTCGGAAAACCCCGGCGTCATGCACGCCTGCGGCCATGATTTCCACACTTCGGCGGCGCTCGGCGCGGCGATTTTGCTCAAAGAACGCGAGGAAACGCTTGCCGGCACCGTGCGCATTTTATTCCAGGCAGCAGAAGAAACCGGCCACGGCGCACCCGCGCTGATTGAAACCGGCGCGCTCGACGACGCCGCCGTCATCTTTGGTATTCACAACGACCCGACGCTGCCGGTCGGCATTATCGGCAGCAAAGACGGCGCACTCACTGCAGGCGTTGACCGTTTTGCCATCACCATTTCAGGCACCGGCAGTCACGCCGCCCGCCCGCATGAAGGCAATGACCCGATTATTATTGCCGGGCAAATCATCGGCGCATTGCAGACGCTGATTGCGCGCAACGTGCCGTCAGATCACAACGCGGTGGTGTCCGTCACGCAGGTTCACAGCGGAAGTACGTGGAACGTGATCCCCGATTCTGCCTGGCTCGAAGGCACGGTGCGTTCGTTTAATCAGGACACCCGCGAGCTTATTGAACGCCGTTTACGTCAGGTGCTCAAAGGCATCGCCGGTG
Source organism: Rahnella sp. RcJ3 (assembly GCF_009498575.1). NCBI lineage: Bacteria > Pseudomonadati > Pseudomonadota > Gammaproteobacteria > Enterobacterales > Yersiniaceae > Rahnella > Rahnella sp. RcJ3. The sequence continues at coordinate 16,761 of NZ_QSNX01000027.1, read as the reverse complement.
CCTTTGATACGCAAATTGAACTCGACTGGCAGCCCGGCCCGCCGTCGGTTGTGAATACCGCTGAATGGGTGGATTTTGCACTGGCGCAGGCCGCCGGTTCAGGCTTTGAGGCGCGTCGCGTGGAAGCCAGCCCGATTGGCGAAGATTTCGCCTTCTATCAGCAAAAACTGCCCGGCGCATTCCTGATGATCGGCTCCGGCGGCCCGTTCGCACTGCACCACCCGGAATTTCGCGTCGATGACCGCGCGCTCTTCCCGACCGCACATTATCTCGCGCAGCTGGCCGTTAACGCCCTTGAACATCTCAGCCCGCAGGCCTGAAACAGGAAAAAAACATGACACTGACTTCATCGCTGGCAAAGCTTATTGTCAGTGCGCGTCCCTCCGCCGAAGCGCGTGAAAATGCCCGCGAAGGATTGCTCGATTTTCTGGCCGTCACCCTGCCCGTTGTGCGCGGCGAAGCCGGCGATTCCGGGCTGAAAAGTTTGCAACAGGTTTACCGTGCAGACGATGCACAGACGCGCGCCGTGTTACTGGGTTACGCCGGACATGCGCTGGATTTCGATGATTTTCACCCGGACTTTCGCGGTCATCCCGGCGTGGTGATTTTGCCTGCTTTGCTGGCGCTGGCGGCCGGGCGCCCAGACATCAGCGGCGAGCAGTTTCTCAATGCCTGGGTGACGGGCGTGGAAACCGCCGGTCGCCTCGGGCTGGCCGCCGGTTCGCAGCATTACAAACTGGGTTTCCACAATACCGCCACGCTCGGCACGATTGCCGCGGCGGCGGCCTGTGCGCGGCTGGCCGGCGCCAGCGAACCGGAAACGGCCCTTATTCTGGGGACGGCGGCTACGCAGGCGGGCGGTTTACGCGCGCAGTTTGGCAGCGCGGTTAAACCGCTGCACGCCGGGCTGGCGGCGCAAATTGCGGTCACGGCCACCCTGCTGACGCTGGCCGGTTTTCACGGTCAGTCAGAAAACGTGCTCGAAAGCTTTTTCACTGCTTACTGCGCCGGTCAGCAGCAGCCGGAAAAACTCACCGAAAGCTGGGGCGCGCCGTGGCGTATCGTCTCACCGGGGCTGGAATTCAAACCATATCCGACCTGTGGCGGCACGCACAGCGCCGCCGATGCCGCACGGGCTATCCGCCATGAATGGCTGCAACAGGGGGAGCCGCTCAGCGACCTGATAAATGCGGTGGAGCGGATTGAAGTGTCTTTCCCGCCGGGCGGTGACATTGCAGCGTCAGTGCGCGAGCCGTCGAACGGTATCGAGGCACGTTTCAGCCTGGAATACGTAATTGCCGCCAGCCTGCTGCGCGACGCCTTGCTGATACAGGATTTCTCAGAAAACCCGCCGGATGCCGAAATTGCCGCGCTGGCCGCCCGTGTCACGCGTCATCCGGATCTTAGCGCCCCGCCGGATGAGCTCAACCCGGCTGCGCGTTTTCATCAGGTTACGGTATTTTTACGCAACGGAGAAACGCGGCAAAAACGCGTTACGCGTCAGCAAAGTCTGGCGATTGCGTTCGATTTACCGGGGAAGTTGCGCGCCTGTTTACCGGATATGACGGAAGCACAGCGGGCCAATATTGTGGCACTGAGCAGGCTGGAAAGCCGCGACAGTTTGCCGCAGCTGTGTGATTTACTTTTCAGAGCAGACTCTACAATACGGTAGACAGAAAATTGCGGACACGGACGTTCTCCGCTTCATCCAGCACGGCTTTCACCGGCCCCGACGCCACGATTTTTCCGCCTTCCATAAAGATCACGTTATCGGCGACTTCACGCGCAAAGCCAATTTCGTGCGTCACGATCACCATGGTGATCCCCGAATGCGCCAGCTTTTTGATGACCTGCAACACTTCGCCCACCAGTTCGGGATCGAGCGCCGATGTCGGTTCATCAAACAGCATCACTTCCGGATCCATCGCCAGCGCACGGGCAATCGCCACGCGCTGCTGCTGCCCACCGGAAAGCTGCTGCGGCCAGTCATCTTCGCGGCTGGCTAACCCCACCTGCTGCAACAGTGCACGGGCTTTGGTCAGCACCTGCTGACGGTTTTGTTTCTTCACGCGCAGCGGCGCATCGGTAATGTTTTGCAGCACCGTGCGGTGCGGGAACAGATTAAATTGCTGAAACACCATACCGGTACGGCTGCGCTGAGCGGCGATTTTCCCGCTGCTCAGTTCATAAAGCGCATTGCCTTTTTGCCGGTAGCCGACCAGTTCGCCACCGATACGGATGGTGCCGCCGTCGAGTTTTTCCAGATGATTAATGCAGCGCAGCAACGTGGATTTCCCGGAACCGGATGGCCCTAAAATCACCGTCACCGAACCCGCCGGAATATCCAGGCTGATTTCGTCGAGAATGGTGTTTCCTGAAAAACGTTTGGTGACTTTCCGAAACTCAATCGCCTCACCCATGGCTGGTTTCTCCTGCATTCAGGCCGGTATTCACCGCCCGCGGCGTCTCGTCACGCGGTTTAGATTTACGCTTCACCTTGCGCAAACTGCTGCGGCTGAAATGACGCTCGACGTAATACTGAATCACCGAAAGCAGCGACGTCAGCACCAGATACCACAGCGTCGCGACCAGCAATAACGGGATCACTTCATACGTGCGCTGATAAATAATCTGCGCGGAAAACAGCACGTCTTGCAGTGAAATCACCGACACCACCGCAGTGGTTTTCAGCTGACCGATCACTTCATTACCGGCGGGTGGCAGAATCGCCCGCATCGCCTGCGGCAACACGGTATGGCGGAATATGGAAGCAGGCCGGTAACCGAGGGCACGCGCGGCTTCAATCTGGCCGGTGCCCACGCTCTGGATCCCCGCACGGATAATCTCAGCGGCATAGGCCGACTGGTGCATCACCAGCGCAATCACGGCGGCGCTGAACGGGCTGATTAATGAGTTGGCCGACGCACTCCAGATTTCCCCTACCCAGGGCAGTGAAAACGAAATGGTGGGATACAGGGCGGCAATGTTGTACCAGAGAAACAGCTGAACCAGCATCGGCACGCCGCGGAAAAACCAGGTATATCCCCAGCTCACGGCGACCAGCACCGGATTGGACGATAACCGCATCAGCGCCAGCACGGTGCCACCGGCAAAGCCGAAAATCACCGAAATGGCAGTCAGCTGCAACGTCATCAAAACACCCTGCAAAATCGACGGACCGGTGAAGTTTTCTGCAATCACTGACCATTCAAAACGCGGGTTGTTGAGCATTGAATGGGCGGCAGCGCCCAGCACCAGAACGACGATCAGGGCGCTTATCCAGCGCCCGATGTATTTCTTACCGACGATCCGCAGTTCTTCCGGCTGCTGACCGTGTGTTTCAGTGCTCATCCGAAAATCTCTTCATTACGCTTGGATTCTTTCACTGCGCCAAAGCCAATCGACCATTTATCGAGGATCTTCTGATAAGTCCCGTCTTTAATCAGCGAGTTAAGCGAAGCCTGAACGGCCTCTTCCAGCGCAGATTGTTTCGGGAACGCAACCGAAACCGGTGCGTCATCCACATGAATGGTGCCGGACAGCGCCAGCGGTTTCACCTGGCTGACCTGATACGTCAGGCCTTCATACGGGCCAAAGAACATCGGCACGCGACCACTGACCACGGCCTGCACGCCCGACGGACGGTCCGGGAAAACGGCAATTTTGATTGGCTGTTTGCCTGCATCCGTACAGGTTTTGCTGGCCGCTTCGAGACGTCCGATTTGCGTCGTGCCCGCACCGGCACCGATTTCCTGCCCGCAAACGGCATCAAAAGACGTAAACGGCGCGATATTGGCGTCTTTGCGGGAGATCACGCCCAGACGCGACGCATCGTAATAGCTGACAAAATCGACCTGCTCGAGGCGTTTTTGGGTGGCGTTGATATTGGAAAGCGCCACGTCATAGCGGCCTGATTTCAGCCCGGGAATAATGTTGTCGAAACCGCCGGTATCCTGCCAGCGCACTTCCACGCCCAGACGCGCCGCAACGGCATTCATCACGTCAATTTCACGGCCCGCGAGGGTTTTATTGTCTTCCTGGAAAAACGTGGTTGGCGGCGTATTCGGGTTGGTGCCCGCGACAATATATCCGCGTTTGGCAATATCGGCTGGCAGTTTACTTTTCAGCGATTCATCGGCTGATACATGGAAAGTGGTAGCAGACGGAACAATTTGCCCGGCTGCCCATGCGGTCGATAAATTCCCGGCAATCAGCAGCGGGAGCAATAACTTGGATAATGTCATGACGGGACCTTTTTCCTGGTGTAATACCTGTGAAAAACCACAAATATAATGTGGTAAAAGCGACAAGGTCATTGCTGTTTATATTTCATATCTGAATTAACGCCCGACCTGCCGATAGAACTGATTCTGCGGGTATATACCTTTTGGTGACAAATGAGAAAATGAGATAAGGATTTCACAAATATGGGAATGGTTATTACGCTGGCGCGTGGGTAATTCAAAAGCTTGGGTTTCCCCACCAAAACTTCAAAACCTTGGGCGCGGAGTCCAGAGGCTCGGTACTGACGCCTTGTGCTCCCGGGAGCATATTAGCCCGAATGGGAGACAAGTGGACAATTTTGGTTATTTCGTTCTTATCTCTCTATCCCGATACCCCGATGCGTTTCGGGATGCTTCGACGGGGCATCCCTGACATCTCGCAACGCATGCTAACGCTGACTTTGCGCAACCTTGAACGGGATGGTCTGGTCTCGCGCCACTACTACCCTGAACTGCCGCCTCGCGTCGAATACGAGTTGACCGAACGAGGGCGCTCCATGTTGGAACCGCTGGCGTGCTTTACCCGTTGGATTCACGACACATGGCAGGATATAGAAGCTTCACGACGCGCCTACGATGAAGCTGAAGACAGGTCTAACGAAGTTGAGGGGAAAACATCCAGGCAGAAATAAAGTAAAGGTTAAAAAATACCAGGATGATGAATCCAACCAATTTAATCAATTTGTTATATTCTTATCGTACGTTTTCGTTCCATTGGCTTCAAACCCCGTAATGGCGCTACGGCGATAGCCCGGCAGCTCAGCATTGCCTGGTCCACAGTTTACAAGATAATAAAAGAAGATAATAATAATCTCCTGTGACACGGGATCAGCATATCCCCTGTCACATAGTATTATGTTGTATCACCTCGCGAAAAAGTGACGCACAAAACCGTCACCACACACACCGCAGCTGTGCACTATGCGCCTGCGGTCAGCGTAATCCGGACAGTCTGACTACTTTACTCAGACTTCGTTAACAGGCTTCTGGCACCATCGTTGTCAGAACCGATTTTCGACAGGAACGCTGTTCTTTATGAATAAATCCCTTATTGCTGTTTTTGCCACCGTCTTTCTTGATGCCGTTGGTCTGGGCATTGTTTTTCCTGTACTGCCCACATTGCTTAAAGATGTCATGCATATTGACAATATTGCTGTCTGTGTGGGGATTGTCACGGCGGTATATGCCCTGATGCAGTTTATCTTTTCGCCGCTGCTCGGCGGCTCAGTGACAGGATTGGCCGGCGCACTGTCCTGCTGATGTCCCTCGGTGGCGCAGCAGCCAGTTATCTTTTTATGACTGTTGCAGCCACCCTGCCACTGTTAATCGCGGGGCGGGTAATTGCCGGTATCTCTGTCGTCACAGAAACGGTGCTGAGAAGCCTGGATGCGCTTGCACTGAAACCCGGGGAAACGCTGTTTGTAAGCGGTGCAGCCGGAGGTATAGGCACTGCGGTGGTACAGCTAGTCGTTCTGAGAGGCATTACGATCATTGGTTCAGCCAGCGAAAAAAACCATGACTATCTTCCTTCGCGGGCTGGGTGCTGTCCCGGTAGTATATGGTCCGGACTAAAGGAACGCATCAGCCATCTGGCACCAGAGGGCATTAATGCGGCCCTTGATGTCGCTGGGTCAGGTATCATTCCTAATCTGATTGAAATGACAGGTTCAGCCTCGCGTGTTGTTTCTGTAGCTGATTTTTCAGCAGAAGAATACGGTGCCCGATTCTCAAAGGGGCCACCTGAAAATCCTGACGCGGTTTTACAGGAGATTATTCGTCTTTTCAGCCGTGTGCACTACTCCGTCAGCGTGGAAAAAACTTTCAGGCTGGAAGATGCAGCAAAAGCGCATGAAGTCAGTGAAAATAGCCATGTCAAGGGGAAACTGGTCATAGTACCTCTTCCCGGATGACAGCTAGCGAGATGGCCCCATTCAGGCCAGGGGCCATCGGCCAGAACATAACTGAGACTGCTATCGTGCAGGCCGGGCCATTGTCAGAGGGAATCCTTACTAAACGAGGTGTGGGTTGAATGGTTCCGGCGTGACCGTTTTATTAATGGTGAGCGCCATTGTGTTAAAAAAGTACTGTGCAGCTCCGCGAATCATGCATTTCAAATACCTTAACGTGAGTTTTCGTTCCACTGAGCATCAGCCCCCTTTTACAAGCTGGGTGCTATGAAGAGATAAATCATTTTGACTTCACTGCATGTATCTTACGCCTCGCCGATAACAGGTAACCAGCACCGGCACAAACAGCAAGAAACCAGGGAATAAATTCCACCAGCTTTGCATCACCGCCACCTGTGAGTAGCTGCAGATTGTTGATCGCCATGATAATGGTAATCGACAGGGTAATGAGTGCGCCCATCGGTGCCCACAGCACTTGCCACGCGCTGTGGTTGTGTTTGCCAATACGCCGGAAAAACCGGATAACTGCAGCAGAGACCCCTACCTGAAGTATCAGGATCGACAAGGTCGCAATAGCGGAGCCGAAGGCGAAAATCTGGACTAACGGATCCATATTGGTGCCGCCCATTCCCATCAGCAGCAATAGTAGAATCACACTATGGGCATGGCTGGCCTTGTGCGGCGTTCCGTTGGCCGGGTGAGTTTGGCACAGTTCTTTCCAGATCAGGCCATCACGGCTGATGCTGAAGATATAACGCGAAATGTTGTTATGAAATGCCAGTGCAGCAGCAAACAGACTGGTGATCAGCAGCACGGACATGGTTTCAACGGCCCACTGACCGACATATTCGCGGGTAATATCAAAAATGAAGTTTCCAGGGTCTTTACGGGCAATCTCCACAATCTGATCAAAACTATAGGCTTGCACCAGCGACCAACTGGTAAAGCCAAAGAAAACGGTAATAATCAGCAGTGCGCAGAGGGTGGCGCGCGGCACGGTTTTATGCGGATCGCGACACTCTTCAGCATAAATCGCCGTTGACTCAAAACCGATAAATGAAGCGATACAAAAAATAAACGCAATACCGAGATTGCCGTGACTAAACACGGCCGGATCAAATGAAGTGAAGTTCAGTGGCCCCGGCTTTTTTATCAGCAAACTGACGTCCGTCAACAGCACAATTGCCACTTCCGCGAGCATCAGCACTCCCAACAGTTTCCCCCCGACTTCTACCCGTTTAATACCGAAAATCCAGGCAATAATGGTAAACAGCATACTGAGTGCCCACCAGGGAATATGTAGCGCAAGATGCTGTGCAAGGAAATCCTGGCTGAAGAAGCCGAGCATGGAAATTATGGCTATCTGAATAGAGAGATAGGCAATCAAGGCCAGTACCGACGCGGAGGCACCCCAGTTTTCTCCCAGGCCTTTTGATATATAGGTATAGAAAGCTCCGGCGTCATTTACATAGCGGCTCATCGCTATGTAGCCTACAGAGAAGAGCATCAGAATAATGCAGGCCATAATATAAACGGCCGGAACACCGCCGCCATTCCCCGTAAAAATTGCCACAGGCAACCCACCAATGACCCCTGTCAAGGGAGAGGCAGCGGCAACAACAAAGAAGACCAGAGAAAATAAACCCAGGGAGTTTTTTCTTAACCCATTAATGTTACTCATCGCCAGCGCCCTATTTGTAAGTGGATATAGGACAGCATCATTTCCCAGCGGCACCAGCGTAGGATAGAACAAATCGGACAGTTGTATAGTGCAACATATGCACTTTTTTAGTGCTACTTATCGTTAACTTGAAAATAACCTAATGGTAACCAATACGTTTGGCATGGGCGGCAAGAAGCATACGGCGCTGGAAATCAAGCGGGGTGGTACTGATCAGTTTTTTGAATTCGCGCAGGAAATGTGACTGGTCACTGAAACCCAAATTCAGTGCCAGTTCGGAAAACGAGACGCTGGTATCCTGATGTAAGCTATTCAGGGCAGACTGGCAGCGCATGATGCGACCAAATGCCTTCGGAGACATACCGGTATCCTGGCGAAACTGTCTCTGGATGGTACGACAGGTATAGCCAGTTAATGCCTCAAGTTGCCCGACACGGAAATTGCCTTTCTGTTGCAGGATTGTACGAATAATTGAAGGAGTCACCGTTGACGTTTTACGCGCCAGTCGCGGCGTAAAATAGTTATTAAACAAGGTGATTTGCTGCGCAAATAGCTCAGTGCGCAGTATTTGCTCACAGGCCTGACGTGCGTCCGGAACTACGTCCAGGAAATTAAACTCGCGGTCGGTCAGATCTTCTGCCATCACATCGAGAAAATCCGGAATGACACCAGGGGGCAAAGCGCACACCGAAATAGCGGTGGTTTGGGATTAACCTTGCGCTGCGCGCCTCGAGCGTGGTTCCGCATACCCGCGCCATGGGATGAATTGTATCGCAGTCAAAGACAATATCTACGCAACCATCCGGTACCGCGAGGGTCAGGAGAGCAGATGGCGAAACCTCGAAACTGTAAAAATGGGAAATGGCCAGATTCTCAGCGTTCATCACTGAATATTGCCGCGCAGCACTGAGCACAAACCACGGCTGTTCAGGATTGATAATGTTCGTACAGGACATAAGCCCCCCGCAATAACAAAGAAGACTTCCTGTCTCTGCAATTCGGATGCCATTTCCGGCGATCTCTTTTTCACAATGTCGCAAATATTCAATACAGCCGTTTTCCCATCCCGTAATTTTCATCGTGTCGCGAAACGATTAACAAAAATGTAACCCACCCATTGACGGAGTAACTGGCATGTCTGACGCCGCTAAAATTGATTTTATCTATCTTTCCGAGCAGGACATGATCCGTGCTGGTGTAACTGATATGTCTGCCTGTGTTGACACGATGGAAGAGATGTTTGCTCTGCTGTACCAGGGAGACTATCGCATGGCCGGAGCCAACAACGATTCACATGGAGCAATGGTGACTTTTCCGAACGACTCGCCGTTTCCCAATATGCCTAAACCGACAGCCGATCGTCGCTTTATGGCGATGCCCGCCTATCTCGGCGGCGATTTCTGCACTGCAGGTATGAAATGGTATGGCTCTAATATCGACAACCGGCAGAAAGGGTTACCACGATCCATTCTGATGTTTACGCTAAACGATGCGGATACTGGGGCGCCACTGGCGTATATGTCGGCAAATTTGTTGTCAGCATACCGCACGGGTGCTGTACCCGGTGTCGGTGCCCGCCATTTAGCACGTCGCGATGCACAGGTGATCGGGTTGCTGGGGCCCGGCGTTATGGGGAAAACCACTGTTGCGGCGTTTATGGCTGTCTGCCCGCAGATAAACACCATCAAGGTGAAAGGCCGTGGTCAGAAGAATCTCGACAGCTTTATCGTTTGGGCCAGAAATACCTTTCCTCAGATCACCAACATCCAGGTCGTCGACAGTCTTGAACAGGTGGTGCGTGATTCGGATATCGTCACCTATTGCGGCTCAGGGGAAGTCGGCGATCCGGCGACTTATCCGTTGGTAAAACGCGAATGGGTTAAGCCTGGTACTTTTCTCGCCATGCCGGCGCTGTGTAATCTTGACGAAGGTATGGAGCAATCTGATGTGCGTAAAGTGCTCGACAATACCGGGCTTTATCACGCCTGGTATGAAGAGGTCCCGAAACCTGCCCATCATACCATCCCCGTAATAGGCGTGCGGTTTATGGACATGCTGGCGGCCGGGAAATTGTCCGCTGACCAGTTGGAAGACATCGGCAAGATTGTTGCCGGCGATGCGCCGGGTCGGCAAAGCGATGACGAAATCATCATCATGTCAGTTGGCGGTATGCCGGTTGAGGATGTGGCCTGGGGTACCGTTGTCTATCGCAATGCGCTTGAAAAAGGGATCGGCGTCAAACTCAACCTATGGAATGCGCCTGTACTCTTCTGAGTGCCGGACAAGTCACGCCTTCACCTCCAGTAATCTGACCTTACAGGTACAAAATGACCCAAATTACTAAAGTAAAAACTGGCTCAAAATTTGAAGAACTGGGGAGTTATTCCCGCATTGTTGCTGTCGATAACTGGATTTTTGTCTCCAATACTGCCGGCCGGGATCCGCATACCAACGAAATTCCTGAAGACGTGACTGAACAGACACTCCAGGTTTTTGCAAATATCGAGATGGCTTTGGCAGCGGTCAATGCCACGCTTTCCGATGTGGTTTTTTCCCGGGTATATATTCAGGCCCCGAAGGATGTCGCTAGCGTGATGGAGATTATTGGTGCGAAGTTTCGTGGCATCAATCCGGCGACCACGGTCACCTGTCCACCGTTGGGATCGACCGTTTATAAAGTTGAGTTAGAAGTTACCGCCTGGCGCGGGGCTGGAAAAGCGGAAGTGGAAGAAATCACCGTCGGATCTTAGTGCCGGGTTCTTTTACTGAATTTTGCATATTAAACCCTATAAGAAGGTTGCTATGGCTCCGGCAATAACTCCTGTTCAGACTTCCGCCACTTTCCCTGCTGCAACGACTGTGGTGGTGATCGGGGGAGGCATCGTTGGCCTGACTGCTGCACTGGCACTGGCTGAACGTAAAATCCCTGTAGTTTTATTGGAAAAAGGCGCTATCGCAGGAGAGCAATCATCCCGTAATCTCGGATGGGTACGTAAGACCAGCCGTCTTGCCGAAGATATTCCGTTAGCGCTGGCGTCGGATCGGCTCTGGGCTATGATGCAGCATCGGCTGGGAAGTGATGTAGGTTACCGCCAGGCGGGGATAATGTTTGTTGCCCGCACGCAGGCGCAGATGGCCTTGTATGAAAGTTGGCTCAAATCGGTTGCGCACCTGTCGCTTGACTCGCGTTTGCTTAGTCAGCACAAAATTGCTGCAATGGTGCCCGGGGGCACAGGGCAATGGGAAGGGGGGATTTATACACCTTCCGACGGACGTGCCGAACCGACACTGGCTGCCAGCGCGATAGCAAAAGCTGCGATCGCCAGAGGGGCCTTTATTGTGGAAAATTGCGCAGTGCGCAGCCTGACACTTTCTGCCGGGAAAGTCGGTGGTGTGGTCACCGAGCGTGGCGAAATTCGTTGCGATCAGGTGCTGCTCGCAGGTGGGCTCTGGTCGAGGCGTTTTTTGGGCAATCTTGGTGTATCCTTGCCGACCTTACCATTAATCTGTTCGGTATTGCGCACACGCCCGATGGCTGGCCCGACACAAATAGCGGTTGGCGCGCCGGATTTTTCTTTCCGAAAACATCAGGATGGCGGGTTCATTATTACCCAACGCGGCGCGCTGGACGCTTCACTGGTACCGGACCATCTATTGCTCGGATTACGCTATTTGCCTCAGTTGCGTGCACAGCGCGACAATTTACGCATTTCGCTGGGTAAGAATTTCTTGCATGATCTGACACTGGCACGCCATTGGGGGGCAAAAAGCATCACTCCATTTGAGAAAGCGAGGATGACGGATCCACCTGCAAACCAGATGCTTAATCAGGAAGCTATGGATAATTTAATAGCGGCCTGGCCCGTATTCGCCAAAGCGGAAATTGCCGATACATGGGCTGGAACGATTGATGTTACACCTGACTCCAACCCAGTTATTGGACCTGTGACCAGAATACCCGGCCTGACGGTTGCAACTGGTTTCTCCGGTCATGGTTTTGGTACTTCGCCAGCAGCCGGACAACTGGCGGCCGATCTTGTTTCCGGCTGTCAGCCAATTATTGATCCGGCTCCGTATAGATTTGAGCGTTTCTGAGACAGTATGTAAGTATCCCAGCTTTAGTTCCACGCACTTTTTGAGATTTCCGGTTTCTCAGCCATCAGCCGGTACTCTTCCGGTGTCAGGTTATCCAGGGATTCATGGGGCCGCTCACTGTTGTATTCATTCAGCCAGCGCTCTGTGATTTCCCGTGCTTCGTTCAGCGTTCTGAACAGGTAAAAATCCAGTATTTCTGTCCGGTACGTCCTGTTAAACCTCTCAATAAACGCGTTCTGTGTCGGCTTACCCGGCTTGATAAATTCCAGCATCACACCATGGTCTTCAGCCCATTGCGCCAAAGCCAGTGATATCAGTTCCGGCCCATTATCCATCCGCATTTTCAGCGGATATCCACGGTTTGCCACAATCCTGTCCAGCACCCGGACCACCCGCTGTGCAGGGATACTCAGGTCAATTTCGATGGCCAAAGCCTCGCGGTTAAAATCATCCACGACGTTGAAGGTTCGAAAACGTCGACCGCACACCAGCGCGTCGTGCATAAAATCGATAGACCAACTCTGATTGAGCGCTTCCGGCGTTGCCAGCGGAGCCGGATTACGCACCGGCAGACGTTGTTTACCCTTACGCCGAAAATTCAGTTTCAGCAGACAGTAAATCCGGTGCACCCGCTTGTGGTTCCAGACGTGACCCTGCCTGCGAAGCACCTGAAAAAGCTTCTTAAAGCCATAGCGGGGATAGCGCGCTACCTCGGCCAGCACCTGGGTCACCGGTTCATCACGTCGCGTATCGGGTTGATAACGAAATACCGTCCTGCTCAGCGATAACGTCCTGCATGCCTGACGTATGCTCATCGTAAACTGCGCGGTCAGATAGTTGTCAAGCTCACTCTTTACCGCTGGTTTTAAAGCTTTTTTTCGATGACGTCTTTCAGTGCCCGACATTCCAGACTCAGATCGGCAAACATCTGTTTCAGGCGACGATTCTCGTCTTCAAGATCTTTGATCTTTTTGATATCAGCGGCTTCCATACCGCCATATTTCGCCTTCCAGTTGTAATAGCTGGCTTCGGAAATAGCGGCCTCACGGCACACATCTTTAACGGTGCGTCCGGCTTCGACAGACTTCAGAACGGCGATGATCTGGTGATCGGTGAATCGGATTTTACGCATAGCGATCTCCTCGGGGACATAATCAGTATGTCGGAAGATCTCTAAAAGTGAACGGGACGTTTTGGTGGGATACTTACAAGAGTCGTCCCCATTCTGCACTGGGCTGGATGACGCCCTCCGAATTTGCCGAAAAATCTGCCTGTTGCCAGAATATGCAGCCAGAATGAAGCCGGTTATTCCTGATTATGAATGGATCACATACAGGGTCAGGGTCACGATTGACCCCATTCCTAATGCAGTCAGTAAAAGTATGGTAAGACCTACACAGAGTGAGGGATATCCATCACATCACTACATACCAGCCTTGAATGTAATTTTTAAGTGATTTATCCACTTTTCCACCGCCCAGATCCAATAATAAGATCCTATATAGATCATCTAATAGATCAAAAGAGATCCCTGCTCAGCTACAGGCCTTGCCCTGTAAGGGTTTAAACCGTATTCCCAACCACTGTAATAAGTAAAACATCCACTATATTAAGCATGTTAACCACTATAGACAGCTAGATAACTTCGCTGGAGAGTGACTGTACACCACTGTAGTGAGTAAATTGTCAATAGAGCTGTACATAACATTTAGTTAATTGAGAGTGGTTAACCATTTGAAATTTATAGTAAAGGTGATGAGTTGATTGATAATCCAAAATTATGTACACATTTTATGCACTGCCCCAGTACCGGCTCTTCAATGCTACGTTGATCTCTACTCCAAAACTTAATGTCATGTTTTTTAACTTATCCTCTGGTTCGATCCAATAACAAGATCCTTATAGAACCTATAAGACCCAAAGAGATCCCCGTAGCCTTCCAGGCCTTGTCATATCTGGAGTAAACGATGATCGTTAACCGCTGTAGTCAGTAAAACATCCACTATAAAAAGCAAACTAACCACTGTGTTTTGTAGTAAAACCGCTATAGTGAGTGATAGTATCCACTGTATTGTGTACCTAGAGCCTCTTATCCACATTCAATGTGAGAGCTGATAATGTCTGAAAATGAGCCTAAAAACATAGAGATAGTTAAAGCATTCTCTGAAACCGATAAGCGAACAGGTGAACTTGTTACTCTGGTTCCTAACAGCAATAACACCGTTCAGCCTGTAGCATTGATGCGGTTGGGCTTATTTGTACCTACGCTGAAGTCCACAGCACGTGGACGTAAAGGTCAGATGAACTCAATGGATGTCACCTCTGAGCTGAAGCAGCTTTCGATCGTGAAGTCTGAGGGATATGAGAACATCAAGATCACCGGCGCCCGGCTTGATATGGATAACGATTTTAAGACCTGGGTTGGGATCATTCATGCCTTTGCTAAGCATAAGGTCCTGGGAGACTCTGTATACCTGCCATTTGTAGAATTCGCTAAGTTGTGTGGGATTCCATCCGCACGCTCTTCTGCGAAGCTCAGGGCGCGTCTGGAGGCCTCACTTGAACGTATAGCCACTAACACCCTGTCGTTTTCGAATAAAGAGGGGGATTACTACGTAACTCACCTTGTTCAGTCAGCAAAATATAGCCCGAAAAAGGACGCTGTCGAGTTGCAGGCGGATCCGAAGATCTTCGAGTTGTATCAGTTTGATAAGAAAGTTCTTCTCCAGCTCAGGGCAATCAACGAACTCTCCCGCAAGGAGTCTGCTCAGGCTCTGTATACGTTCATTGAAAGCCTTCCGACAGATCCTGCTCCCATATCTATGTCGCGCCTGCGTGCCCGCCTTAATTTGACCTCGCGGGCCATCACTCAAAACGCGACTGTACGCAAGGCCATGGAACAGCTAAAGGCGATTGGGTATCTTGATTACACTGAAGTTAAGCGTGGTAAGGTAGTGTATTTTTGTATCCACTATAGGCGGCCAAAGTTGCGACCAGCGCAAATACCTACGGGCATAGGTGATGATGTTTATGATGTAATTGATGACGAAAATATCATTGATATCCCGGCAGAGAAGGATGCTAATTCAGCCGCACCTCGTGAGATGGTAATGCTGACTAAAGAAGAACTTGAGTTGCTGGAACAGATCCGCCAGACAAAGAAATAGTTTTGACCTCTTGCTGTTAATTGCCCTAAAGCCTGCTGCAGTGATGGCAGGCTTTTTCATATTTACTGTTGAAGGCCGACTAACCACTGCGGTGAGCAAGCTATCCACTGTAATCAGTAAAAGCTTCCATCACGAAATATCCTATTCACTGTGAGTTGCATTCTTTACTCACTATAGTGGTTATTCAGATGATATCCGCTAACCCCCCTAGTACTTACTAACCTGAAACCCCATATGGTATATGTGTCAGTGGTTACTAACTTAGTGATGGATTCTTTTTATTACTCATTATAGTGGTTGGCACTCTCCACAGCGGTTGTTTCAATTCTAGGTGTTTCTACTCACCTTAGTGGATATTACTCACTGTAGTGGTTGTCTCTCTCTACAGTGGTTTTCGATGCCTTTACTCGCTACAGTGGTTCTTTCTCTCTATCGTGGATAGGCTAACTTGTCGCATTATGTCTGGGTTAAAGCTTTAAACTGTTTTGAGACAGTGTCACTTTTGTGATGAGATAATGAACATCGTCCTCTCACCCCCATGGGACTGCTGAGGAAAATGCAATACCTTCCATTGGCGGCAGGTAACAAAGCAAGCTGGAAGCAACTGACACTAACAACTCGGGTTGATCAAGCCTTATCAGTAAACCACTTCTCTAGAATTTAACGCGCATGAGGTGACTGAAACGTTTGATCTATGCAGGGGATAGCATTTGGCGTTTCATCTCCCATGACTTTTGGATACCCTGTTCCTCGAACCATACGTGCCCTTTTCCGCTGTGATTAATTCCATCGAGAACTGCCATGAGCTGTTCGCTGTTTTCCCAAAGTAGACTTCGTTTATTAAAAATGGGCTTGTTTTGATGAATGCTGAGATATGTCAGCAATACTGATGTTCGCCCTGGGGTTTCTCGGCGGCACGTACTGCAAGGCTGCAGATTGCCTCACGTATCAAATCGTATTCTGATACGCGATCATCGAATGACCTGGAGCAAACGATTCGTGTCTGTGCAAATTCTTTCAGCTCCAGACAAGGTTCGCCGCACAGCTCCCGGGCGGTACGTTCCAGCACAATATTGAAATGTTTGCGTATCAGTTGTGTGGTATTATCAAGTAACCCTAGATTATTGTTTTTTTTCGGAAAAAGTTAAAAAGGACAGGCCAGCGTTGTTTCCCTTAGCTGCTATTTTTTCATCACAGATCTTAAGAATTTAGGCTTAGTTTCATCACATCTCCTAGCTTGTGCGAAACACAATTATGCTGTCGTATGCATAGCCATTGTGGTGCTCGCTTCTTGCTGATAATTGTTATGCTTAACGGTTAATCGGCACATCCAACTTAATGATAAATGACGATTAGATGAATGCTTTTGCTGATTGACAACAAAGCCTATATGGGAAAACTTCTGGGGAAGGAAAACCAGCCTGAACCTTTTCCTTAAGGAATAGGATCAAACGCATTAAAGGGTCAGGAGTTGGGTAAAAGATATCCATAATGAACACTTACTTAATACTGTTCATTAATGGGTCTTCCCCGATTGTGGTGGCTAAAGGCTGAATAGACCCTAGTTTCCTAGACTGTTCCGTGCCTCATGAACCAGGCACTTTCATAAACTGCAGGGGGTTGATCCT
>NZ_QSNX01000026.1:0-50423 GCF_009498575.1 Rahnella sp. RcJ3 | reverse complement strand
GCAGCACGGTGGCGAAATGGAAAATGTGAAGGTAAACAAACCGACATTACTAACTGACGGTTGTATCTAATCCTGGGAGCAGGTCATTGTAACCAATGCGTTTCATCACCTGGTTTATAGAGGCCTCACTGATGGGTTTTCTAAAGTCTCGCCCAGGGAAAATGTGTTCATAACGGCCAGTCACGATTCTGATTTGTTCAAGTAAGCCGATGGCCTGTTTAGATAACGGCACCAAATGAGGACGCCCCATTTTCATATGCTCGACGGGTACTTCCCACACCTCATTCTCCATGTCGATTTCTGACCATTGCGCCCTACGTACTTCACCTGGGCGTAATCCAGTGAGAATTAGTAGCTGGGTCGCAATTTTGGTGATCACACTGCCGGTATAAGCGTTTAACTCACTTAAGAACTCAGGTAATTCATGTGCGGCCAGATGTGCATAATTATTGGCCTTATGGGGTTTCATCGCTGAGGCGAGATCCGGCGCGGGATTGTACTCGGCGCGACCAGTGATAATAGCGTAACGGAAAACCTCACCACACCTCTGGCGCACCTTGCGTACTTTCTCTGTAGCTCCCCTGCTTTCTACCTGTCTAAGCATTGCCAAAAGCTCTAAAGGCTTAATTTCTGCTATAGGACGAAAACCAAGATACGGAAATACATCTTTCTCAAAGGTATCCATCATCTCAGTTCGGTATGATGCCGACCAACGGTCATAACGATGCTCATACCATTCACGGGTAATCGCTTCAAAGGTGTTAGTTGCTGAAAGAGTTTTTGCGGCTTTCTGCTCTTTCCTCAATGTGCTTGGATTAACACCTGATGCAACCAGTCGACGAGATTCATCACGCCTTTGTCGCGCATCAGCCAGGGAAACGTGCTCATAGGTTCCTAATGACAGCATTTTGGGTTTACCGTCAAAACGATAGCGAAAACGCCAAGCTTTACTACCGTTGGGCTCAACAAGAAGGGATAAACCCAGACCATCGCTCAGGGTGTAAGGCTTTTCTGTGGGCTTAGCCTTTTTAATTTGTAGCTCTGTCAGAGGCATTGTGTATAGGAATCCGTGTGTATAGAAAAACTATACGCGATCATATACACATCAGACACTGGCTTTCAAGGGATGAGCTCGGACGCTAGCGGACTGAAAACCGGCTAATTCATTTGATTTTATTGGTTTTTTCGGATACTTACGGAAGGTCCGGGAAGTACTTTTGGAGCGGGTGAAGGGAATCGAACCCTCGTATAGAGCTTGGGAAGCTCTCGTTCTACCATTGAACTACACCCGCATCGGTGTGCGACTGGCATTATAACCGGTTACGACGGCGGAGCAAGACGTGATTGCGGATAAGCGCTGGAGTTTTAAGCAGTTAGCATATGCCGTGATCTGTGGCATGAAAAAGGGCGCCGGAGCGCCCTTTTGGTGTTTCTGAGGAAAACTTATTTCTGTGTCTGCGGACGCATTGCCGGGAACAGGATAACGTCGCGGATGGTGTGGCTGTTGGTGAACAGCATAACCATACGGTCGATACCAATACCCAGACCCGCAGTCGGTGGCAGGCCATGTTCCAGCGCTGTCACGTAGTCTTCGTCGTAGAACATCGCTTCGTCGTCGCCTGCATCTTTCGCAGAAACCTGATCAGCAAAGCGCTGTGCCTGGTCTTCTGCGTCGTTCAGCTCAGAGAAACCATTACCGATTTCACGGCCACCGATGAAGAACTCGAAACGGTCAGTGATTTCAGGGTTCACGTCATTACGGCGCGCCAGCGGAGAAACCTCTGCCGGGTACTCGGTAATGAAGGTTGGCTGGATCAGCTGTGCTTCGGCGGTTTCTTCGAAGATCTCGGTCACGATACGGCCCAGACCCCAGCTCTTCTCGATTTTGATACCGAGTGATTCTGCGATAGCGGTCGCTTTTGCCAGATCGTCGAGATCCGCAACGTTGGTTTCCGGACGGTATTTGCAAATCGCTTCACGCATGGTCAGCTTGGCGAAAGGCTTGCCGAAATCGAAAGTCTGGTCGCCGTACTGCACAACGCTGCTGCCCAGAACGGATTCAGTCAGGGTGCGGAACAGAGTCTCGGTCAGAACGATCAGGTCTTTGTAATCCGCGTACGCCATGTAGAGTTCCATCATGGTGAACTCTGGGTTGTGACGCGGAGAAACGCCTTCGTTACGGAAGTTACGGTTGATTTCGAACACGCGATCGAAGCCACCGACAACCAGACGCTTCAGATACAGTTCCGGCGCGATACGCAGGTACATGTCGATATCGAGCGCATTGTGGTGAGTGATGAACGGACGCGCCGCCGCGCCGCCAGGGATCACCTGCATCATCGGGGTTTCGACTTCCATGAAGCCGTTTTCCACCATAAAGCTGCGGATACCAGACATGATCTGAGAACGGATTTTGAAGGTCTTACGGGAATCTTCGTTAGCGATCAGGTCGAGATAACGCTGACGGTAACGCGCTTCCTGATCCTGCAAGCCGTGGAATTTGTCCGGCAACGGACGCAGTGCTTTGGTCAGCAGACGCAGTTCAGAACAATGGATCGACAGTTCGCCGGTCTTGGTTTTGAACAGTTTACCGGTCGCACCCAGGATATCGCCCAGATCCCATTTCTTGAATTGCTCGTTGTAGATGCCTTCTGCGAGGTCATCACGCGCAACGTAAAGCTGGATACGGCCACCGACATCCTGCAGGGTCACGAAAGATGCCTTGCCCATAATACGGCGGGTCATCATACGGCCACCCACGGTGACTTCGATGTTTAATGCTTCCAGTTCTTCGTTGGTCTTTTCGCCATATTTCGCATGCAATTCATCAGAGATGCTGTCACGACGGAAATCGTTAGGGAAAGCGATACCGGATTCGCGCAGTAAAGCCAGCTTCTCACGACGAGATTTCAGCTCGTTGTTAAGATCTGGTACGTTTTCTGCGCTTTGCGCTGCTGGTTGTTGCTCAGACATTTTGGTTCCTCATAACCCGGCTTTCAAACTTGCCTCAATGAATTTATCCAGGTCGCCATCCAGTACGGCCTGCGTATTTCGCGTTTCGACGCCCGTGCGTAAATCTTTAATACGGGAATCATCCAGCACGTAAGAACGAATCTGGCTGCCCCAGCCGATGTCAGACTTGGTGTCTTCCAGCTGCTGCTTGTCCGCATTTTTCTTTTGCATCTCATACTCATAAAGCTTCGCACGCATCTGCTTCATGGCCTGATCTTTGTTTTTATGCTGGGAGCGGTCGTTCTGACACTGGGTCACAATGTTGGTCGGAAGGTGGGTAATACGTACCGCAGATTCCGTTTTGTTGACGTGCTGACCACCCGCACCGGACGCACGGTATACGTCGATACGCAGGTCGGCAGGGTTAATTTCGATTTCGATGTCGTCATCCACTTCCGGATACACAAACGCGGAACTGAACGAGGTATGGCGACGACCGCCGGAATCAAACGGGCTTTTACGCACCAGGCGATGAACGCCGGTTTCCGTACGCAGCCAGCCAAACGCATAATCACCGATGATCTTGATAGTCGCGGATTTCAGGCCAGCGACTTCACCGTCAGATTCTTCAATAACTTCAGTTTTGAAACCTTTGGCTTCTGCCCAACGCAAATACATACGCAGCAACATGCTCGCCCAGTCCTGGGCTTCCGTACCACCGGAACCAGCCTGGATATCGAGATAGCAGCTCGCGCTGTCGTATTCACCGGAGAACATGCGGCGGAATTCAAGCTGTTCCAGTTTGGCGGTCAGTACGTCGAGTTCGGCAACCGTTTCATTGAAAGTGTCTTCATCGTCGGCTTCTACCGCCAGTTCCAGCAGGCCGGTCACATCTTCCGCGCCCTGCAACAACTCATCGATGGTTTCAACAATAGCTTCCAGTGAGGAACGTTCTTTGCCCAGCGCCTGCGCGCGTTCTGGCTCGTTCCAGACGTCCGGCTGTTCCAGCTCGGCGTTTACTTCTTCGAGGCGTTCTTTCTTGGCATCATAGTCAAAGATACCCCCGAAGAACGACTGTCCGCTCGGACAGGTCCTGAATGCGGTTTTTAACCGGATTAATTTCAAACATGATTTTTCGCGTCTTACGTTAGATTCGGAGTTGGCCCAATGCCATTCGAACCGCAGATTCTAACGGAATTAGCGGTCTTTTTATAGCAAGGAGCCGTTTTTTTGCAGGGTTTATTACCGGCGTAAATCGCTTATTTCGGCCATAAATGTTCGATAATCAACTGAACGCTGCGATTTCCCCGAAATTCATTGATATCCAGCCGGTAGGCCAGTTGCACTTCGCGGATGCTGCTGTCCGGCCAGAAAGTCGGATCGATATTAAAAGCAATACCATCGAGCAACGGACCGCCGCCGACGGGTTCAATCATCAGCTTGAGATGACGCTCTTTCAGCAGTTTCTGTTGCAGGATACGGAACCTGCCGTCAAAGGTCGGTTCCGGGAACGCCTGTCCCCACGGGCCGCCGTCGCGCAGCATTTCAGCCGTATCAATCGTCAGTTCACGGGCCGACAGCTCGCCATCCGACCAGACCACACCTTCCAGATGCGAAGGATCCAGCCATTCACCGACCAGTGCAGCGAAACGATCACGAAATTCGTCGAACTTGCTCTCTTCCAGCGACAAACCGGCTGCCATCGCGTGTCCGCCGAATTTCATCATCAGACCGGGATTAAGCGTATCGAGACGTTCCAGCGCATCGCGCATATGCAATCCGGCAATCGAACGACCGGATCCTTTCAGAATGCCCTCACCCGCCGGTGCGAACGCAATCACCGGGCGATTAAAACGCTCTTTCAGACGTGATGCCAGAATGCCGACCACGCCCTGATGCCACTCAGGATGATACATCGCCAGCCCGAACGGCAGCGCGTCGGTACTGCTTTCCAGCTTGTCACACAGCGCCAGCGCTTCGACCTGCATGCCCTGCTCTATCTCACGGCGGGTCTGGTTCAGCGCATCCAGATCGCTTGCCAGCGCACGCGCCTGACCGATGTCTTCACTGAGTAACAGCGCCACGCCAACCGACATATCATCAAGACGTCCGGCGGCATTCAGCCGTGGTCCAAGCGCAAAACCTAAATCACTGGCGCACAGCGTACGGGCTTCTCGCCCGGCCACTTCCAGCAACGCGCGGATCCCCGCACGGCATTTTCCGGCACGAATGCGGTTCAGCCCCTGATACACCATGATGCGATTGTTGGTATCAAGCGGCACGACGTCCGCTACCGTGCCGAGCGCCACCAGATCCAGATGCTCCGCGAGATTGGGGATCGCCAGACCGTTTTGTTCAAACCAGCCACTTTCGCGTAATGCACTGCGCAGCGCCAGCATCAGATAAAACGCCACACCGACACCCGCCAGCGATTTGGACGGAAACTCGCAACCGACCAGATTCGGGTTAATGATCGCTTCGGCATCCGGCAATATTTCGCCCGGCAAGTGGTGATCGGTGATCAGCACCTGAATGCCTTTTTCATGGGCGAGCGTCACGCCCGCGTGAGAAGAAATGCCGTTATCGACGGTGAGGATCAACTCTGCACCGCGCGACGCCGCCTGTTCAACCACTTCCGGGCTGAGACCATAACCGTCTTCAAAACGGTTCGGCACCAGATAATCCAGATTACCGCAGCCCATGCTGCGCAAGGAAAGCAACGTCAGCGCCGTACTGGTCGCGCCATCGGCATCGAAGTCGCCAACGATAATTATGCGCAGACGCTCAGCCAGCGCTTTTTGCAGCAAGGCAACGGCGGTATCAATGCCATCAAGCTGCTGATAAGGCAGCATACCGCGCACGCCGCGCTCCAGCTCCTGGCTTTGTGTCACACCGCGGGCGAGATACAGCCGGCGTAACAGCGGGGCGAGTTCGGCGGGAAGATCCACGCCAGTCGCCGCCTCACGACGGCGAAGTTGAGTCTGCAAGGTCACGAAAAATCAACCACCGGTTTTATGTGAAGGATCCTGCTGGTCGAGCATGGCAGCCATTTCTTTCGGCGGCTGATAACCAGGGATCAAAGTTCCGTCTGCCAGCACGATGGCCGGAGTGCCTGTTACGCCGAACTGAACGCCCAGCTCAAATTGCTTCGCAATATCACTGGTTTTACAGGTTGCTGGCGTGATGTCATCGCCGCGCATTGCCGCATCAAAGTTGGTTTTGCGGTTGCCTGTACACCAGATAGATTGCATGTCTTTCTCGGTTTTGGAATTCAGCCCCTGACGCGGGAAGGCCAGATAACGGATGGTTATGCCAAGATCGTTATAGTCCTGTATCTGCTGGTGCAGCTTGTGGCAATAGCCGCAGGTGATATCGGTAAACACCGTGATCACATGCTTTTCGTTTTTGGCTTTATAAATGATCATCTCGTTTTGTAACGCATCCATCTTCTTCACCAGCGCTTTGTTGGTGACGTTAACCGGATGGCTGCCGCTGACGTCATACAGCGGGCCTTGCAAAACGTGTTTGCCGTCGTCGGTAATGTAAAGGGTGCCGCTGTCGGTAGAAACCGCACTCAGGCCGGTTACCGGCGATGGCTGGATGTCGGCATGGCTCATGCCCAGTTTGCCCAGCGTGGCTTTGATTGCTGCTTCATCAGCATGGACCGCGGAGCTCATACACGCAGCCAGAAGTGTCAGCAGCATTAAACCTTTTTTCATCATGTCGTCCTTTTTCTCCGGCCTGTTATGCACGGGGATGATGTTGTTGATGTAGCAGTTTGAGTCGTTCAGTCGCTACATGGGTATAGATTTGTGTGGTCGATAAGTCACTGTGACCTAACAACATTTGCACGACGCGCAGATCCGCACCGTGATTCAATAAGTGGGTGGCGAAAGCGTGGCGCAGAACGTGGGGAGACAACCGCTCTGCATCAATGCCCGCAAGAATCGCATAGTGTTTGATGCGATGCCAGAACGTCTGGCGTGTCATTTGCTGCGCCCGGTTGCTGGGGAACACGATATCCAGCGATTGTCCGTTCAGCAGCCACGGCCTGCCGTGTTCGAAATAATTTTCGATCCAGTACACGGCTTCTTCGCCCATCGGCACCAGCCGTTCTTTGTTGCCTTTACCGATAACCCGCACCACACCCTGGCGCAGGCTCAGATCACTGAGCGTCAGCCCGACCAGTTCCGAAACACGCAAACCGGTGGCGTAAAGCAGCTCCAGCATGGCTTTATCACGCAGTTCAAGAGGCACATCGACACTCGGTGACGCCAGCAATGCGTCTACCTGCGCCTCACTGAGATCTTTCGGCAGGCGTTGCGGTAATTTAGGCGAAGACAACAGCGCGGTCGGGTCATCCTGACGCACGGACTCACGGTTCATGTACTGAAAGAGGCGACGCATCGCGCTAAGTAATCGTGCTGAGCTGGTGGCTTTGTATCCGCCCTCAATGCGCTCGGAGAGGAACAACTGTAAATCTTCGGCGCTGACATGCAGGAGATCGGTATTGTTATGATGCAGCCAGCCCAGCAATGATTTCAGATCCTGACGGTAGGATGACAGCGTATTTTCCGCGAGATTGCGCTCAATCCAGAGCATATCCAGAAACTGCTCAGTCAGGCTCTGATCGGCCTCATTAACCGCTGGTGTCACCGGCTCAGGCGTAACATCCTGAGGATTCGCATTATCTTGTTTTGGCATCCCGACTCCTCTTACTCACGACGGCCATTATGCCTTTCATGCGCCCAAATCTGCTACACTGGCTGCCATTCGTATTCTGATAACGTTATGGCAGCAAGTATGAAGATCGGACTTTTCTACGGTTCCAGCACCTGTTATACCGAAATGGCAGCGGAAAAAATCCGCGATATTTTGGGCGAAGAACTGGTTGATTTGCATAACATAAAAGATGTTGATCCCGACAGAATGGAAGATTACAACATCCTGATCCTGGGCATCCCGACATGGGATTTTGGCGAAATCCAGGAAGACTGGGAAGCGGTCTGGAATCAACTCCCAACGCTGAAACTACGCGGCAAAATCGTCGCCATGTACGGCATGGGCGACCAACTCGGCTACGGCGAATGGTTCCTTGACGCGCTCGGCATGCTTTATCATCAGCTGGTTCCCCTTGGTGTGCATTTCATTGGTTTCTGGCCGACAGAAGGCTTTGAGTTTACCAGCCCGAAACCGCTGAGTGCGGACGGCAAGCATTTCGTCGGGCTGGCTCTGGATGATGTGAACCAGTTCGATCTCACCGAAGAGCGCCTGCAACAATGGTGCGAACAGATCCTGCTGGAAATGGACGCCCTGCTTTAACGCAGCATAAGAACACGGCGTCAGCCTTCCATGGACATGCCCCTCTCAGCCCGGTTTTACCGGGCTACGCGGAGTGCCACTGAGCAATATCTGTCGCAACCGCCGCCACTCTTCCAGACTCATGCTGTCCGACGCCAGCCATAACCGCTGCCTTGAACTGCGCATCGCCTGCGCCAGCCCGCCTTTACGTTTTTCGCGACGAAGCGAGAGCAGTACGCCGTGGCTTATCATCCATACCGGCTGTTTAATCTGCCATTCATGGCCGCGCCATAAAAGACGGTCATCCTCGAGCAGGATCATTTCACCTGTGCGTGCTGTAATACGCCGCTGGCTGCGGATGCATTCAAACAACACCAGCAAAAGCAACGTCATCCATACCGGCCAGTAACCCGCAGGCCAGGGTGCCAGCAAAATCAGCAACATCACTGCACCGTAACATCCCAGTGAAATAAGCTGACTGCGCCAGGACACCCTGAGATCACATCGCCACAGGGCCACGGGCTTTGTTTCGAGTCTGAATAAGGGCGACCATACGCTGCAATTCGGTGTCTTTCGGTTCGCCGTGATTCATCAGCCAGTTGAACAGATCCGGATCATCACAGGTCAGCAAGCGGACAAATACTTCTTTATCGGTCTCGCTCAGCGAATCATATTCATATTCGAAGAACGGCATGATGGAGATATCCAGCTCGCGCATGCCACGACGGCAGGCCCAGTGAACGCGGGAACGATTATTAATATCCAGTTGGTTTTTGCTTTCCATAACAAGACTCTTTTTTAGGATACAGAATGAGAATTCTTTTATATAGAAAGCGATTCTAACAGCCCGTTGCGCAGGGGCGTAACTTTTCAGTGCCCTGTTTTGTCAATCTCTGTGATGTGCTGGAAAACCTGATGCAAACCTGTCGTTTGTCTTACATTCTCTGGAAGGCGTCCTGGAAAAGGCACCAATAACTGTTTTCAAAGCGGATGGGCTCTTTTACCATGGGGCATCAGTCACATTTCATTGACCGGGATTAGAAAATGGCTAACGAATTTCCCTTTCCACCGCAAAAACCTTCAGCGTCTTCTCACCTGCCGCTGACATTGATTTCACTGGAAGACTGGGCACTGGTGACCATGACCGGCGCAGACACCGTGAAATACCTGCAAGGCCAGGTCACTGCGGATGTCGATGCGCTGGCTGCCGATCAGCATATTCTCTGTGCGCACTGTGATGCGAAAGGGAAAATGTGGAGTAATTTGCGCCTGTTCAAGCGTGGCGATGGTATGGCGTTTATTGAACGCCGCAATTTGCGCGACACACAGCTTACAGAAATCAAAAAGTACGCCGTATTTTCTAAAGTGACGTTCACTGCCGATGATGATGTGGTGTTACTCGGTGTGGCAGGTTTTCAGGCCAGTGCTGCTCTGACCGGGCTTTTTTCAACCTTGCCAACGGCTGAACAGCAGGTCGTACAACAAGATGAAACCACACTGCTGCATTTCTCCCTGCCAGCCGAACGTTATCTGATTGTCACCAGCCCGGAAAAAGCCCGTCAGGTGGTGGAAGAACTGGGTGAACAGGCACAACGCAACGACAGCCAGCAATGGCTGGCGCTGGATATCGAAGCCGGATTCCCGGTGATTGATACCGCCAACGCCGTGCAGTTTATCCCGCAGGCCACCAATATTCATGCGCTCGATGGCATCAGCTTTACCAAAGGCTGCTACGCCGGGCAGGAAATGGTGGCGCGAGCAAAATACCGCGGTGCGAACAAACGTGCATTGTACTGGCTGGCAGGTAAAGCGAGCAAAGTGCCTGCCCCGGCGGACGATCTCGAACTGCAACTGGGTGAAAACTGGCGCCGGACCGGCACCGTTCTGGCAGCCGTTCAGCTCAGCGACGGCACGCTTTGGGTTCAGGCCGTGCTGAATAACGATCTGGAAGCCGATGCCAGTCTGCGGGTGCGCGATGACGCGACCAGCCAGTTGAGCATTCAGCCGCTGCCGTATTCGCTGGAAGAAACAAAGTAACTTTCAACCTATTGCCGCCTTCCTGATATGAAGGCGGTGATTATAAATTTACTCGTGAAGGTGTTTGCCTTTCGCATTCAGCAAATCCACATACGCCTGATCCACCAGTTCCTGGCGGTCAATCCCCAACCTTTCCAGTAAGTCTTCTGCAATGACAATGCCCTGCTCAGGCGTTTCATCATCCGCAAGCACAACCTCGAATTCCAGATAATCGCCCAGCCCTTTTACCCTGTCGAGATGCAGACGGGTTTGTCCGATCATAAAAAGAGTCCTCTGTTTGATGACCCGTCCGGCAGCGCCATAGGCCAGCGTCAGAGTTTCGCGCAGACTGTCAGGATCATGCGTTTCTGAAAGTGTGTAGAAGCTGGTTTTCGGTCCCGCCTTGTCAGGACGCTGATAGAAAATCAGCTCGCCGCGATCAGGCGCTAATGTGCGCAATTTCAGGCGTCCGTGCGGACACACGAAAAAAGTGTCGTCCTGCTCAATGATGTCCGGCAATCCATCGGAAAGCAGCGCGATTTTTTCATACAGCGCAGAGAAATCATCTACTCTGGCTTTGATCTCAATGTTTCTGGCCATCTTTCACTCCTTAAAAGTTCATGCGTTTTTATACTGATTCAATGAACATGGAGTGACCTTACAGTGACATTATGTTGAACCGCAAGGGAGTTTGATCTCGCGCGTTAAATCGCCAATCAGGTGCTGCAAAAACAGGTCAGGATGCTAACCTGAATTCAGTTTTTGGAAAATTGAGGGAACGATAATGACCAAAATAGTCACACTCACACTGGCACCTTCGCTCGACAGTGCCACTCTCACCCCTAAGATTTACCCGGAAGGTAAATTGCGTTGTACGGCCCCCGTGTTCGAACCCGGCGGCGGCGGTATTAATGTAGCGCGTGCCATTGTTTATCTGGGCGGCCAGGCTACCGCATTATTTCCGACGGGAGGCCCGACAGGTGCACATCTGGTTCAGTTGCTGCGCGACGAGGGG
Source organism: Rahnella sp. RcJ3 (assembly GCF_009498575.1). NCBI lineage: Bacteria > Pseudomonadati > Pseudomonadota > Gammaproteobacteria > Enterobacterales > Yersiniaceae > Rahnella > Rahnella sp. RcJ3. Next base: position 39,139 of record NZ_QSNX01000026.1, on the reverse strand, counting down.
ATCACTACAGACACACTGGAAACCCAGGACTGGACCCGCCAGAACCTGCACGTTCACACCGAAAATACCGGTGAACAGTATCGTTTCGTGATGCCGGGCGCGCGACTTACGGAGGCTGAATTTGCGGGCCTTAGCGCGAAAATCGAAAAGATCCCAGCCGGCTCAATACTGGTCATCAGCGGCAGTTTGCCACCGGGCACGCACATTACGGCACTGACAGAGTTAATCAGGAAAGCGCAGAAAGCCGGTTTACGCTGCATTCTTGACAGTTCGGGTGATGCACTGGCTGCGGGTCTGAAGCTCGGCGGGCTGGCGCTGGTAAAACCGAACCAGAATGAACTGGCCGCGCTGGTCGGGCATTCTCTGGAAAATCCGGGGGATGTTCTGGCTGCAGCTCAGCAAATTATCCGTGACGGTGGTGCTGAACGCGTGGTCGTTTCACTGGGGCCGCAGGGTGCGCTGGCCGTGGACGCGAACAGCTCATTCCAGGTTGTCCCACCGCCGGTGAAAAAAATGAGTACCGTTGGCGCAGGTGACAGCATGGTCGGCGCGATGACCCTCAAACTGGCCGAAGGGGCTGATTTACTCGACATGGTTCGCTTTGGCGTGGCCGCTGGTAGCGCGGCAACACTCAATATCGGTACGCGTCTGTGCTCGGATAAAGATACTCAGCAAATTTATCAGTATCTGTGCCAGCAAACACCGGCTCATTAGAGCCAAACCCCGCTTCGTGAAGGCTCAGCACCTTCACGAAGCGAAAATTCTTTGTCACTCCTTCACGTATTTACCCTGATTAGCAGATAAACTCGCAGCATCGGGTGTTGCATGCACCTTTCACATCACGCCAGAAAAGGCCGGAGGCCAGAGTCCAGAATGATATGGATTATGCTTGCTGCAATTGTTGTGGTTTTTATTGTGGGTTATTGGTTTATGACAGCAGATACCCGTAAAGCGAATGATTCTCTCGCCAGTCTGTTGAAAATAAAGCCGGTTTATATCGATTCCATGTTGCTGGAAATGGGTAAACGTCAAAGCCAGATGTTTATCCGCTCAATCAGCGGTGGCTATGCTGAAGAAATCCGCAAAGCTGCTTATGTTGTTTTTATTTATCAGACGTTTATTAAAGATCCCTCGGAAGAGAATATCGTCCGCTGGCGAAACATTTTAGTGCGCGCGCATCTGCCGCCACAGTTAAGCAGCGAACACGCCGAGCTGGCGCTGTTCTATTTTGCCGAACTGGATATCGAACCCTTCGAGCTGGCGCAGTTTCGCCGCGACTACAACGAAACCTATAACCAAATCCATCTGGTTTAACGTTCCGGTTCGCCTCAGAAATGGCCCTTATCCGGGCCATTTTCTTTTCTGCTGCATTGAAAAAGCAATCTCAGTCAGGACAACCCCTCACACGGCGGGCAAAGTAAACGCCATGAAGGAGAGGAAATGAATCACGACAAAAGCCAGCTTTATCAGCGACGTTTTCAGCAGGTATTTACCTATATAGAACAGCATCTGGACAGTCCGATGACCGTGGAGCAACTAAGTGAAGTCGCCTGTTTCTCACGTTTTCACTTTCACCGGCAGTTCAGCCAGTTCTGTGGGGGCAGCGTCAGCCGCTACATCACGCTGATGCGCCTGAAACGCGCCTCGTTCCGGCTGGTACAAAACCCGCACGAGAAGGTGATTGGTATCGCGCTGGATGCCGGATTTGAAAATCCGGAGTCGTTTTCCCGTGCCTTCAGGAACACTTTTGGCCTGAGCCCCAGCGAGTTTCGCAAAAATCCTGTCTGGGTCGACTGGCATGTGCATTTTCAATTTCCCGGCAGGGAAAATCAGCAGAGGCTGGAAAATATGGAAGTCAAAATCATTGAAGTGGAACCCATGCAGGTCGCGGTGCTGGAACATCTCGGGGATCCGATGCGGGTGAGCAATACGGTCGCAACGTTTATCGAATGGCGCAAAGCTTCCGGGCTTTCGGATTACACACAGCGCGGCACTTACGGTATTCCGTATAACGATCCGCTGGTCACGCCGGGCGAGGAATTCCGCTTCGATGTCTGCGGCGAACTTAACCCGCAGGCTAATGGCACCGTGCCGGAAAATCCGCAGGGAGTGATCGGCAAAACGCTGCCGGGTGGACGTTGCGCGGTGGTTCGACACGTCGGAGCGTATGACCGGATAAGTGACAGTGTTTATTATCTTTATCGCGAATGGTTGCCGCACAGCGGAGAGGAATTACGGGATTTTCCGGTTTATTTCCGCTACCTGCATCTTGATCAGGAATTACCGGAGCATGCGCAGCAAACCGATATTTTGTTGCCGCTGAAATGAGATAAAAACCTGAGGAAACAGCGCTGGTGAAATCAGCGCTGTCTGTTTCTGTTCCGTCGCCGGATTATCTGAACACGTTGTCCAGATAGCTCGCCAGGATCTGGCGTGAACTGAAACCATGGCAAATGCCATAGTAAGTTTCATTGTCGCTGGAGACATCCAGCGGGAAATTCTTGTAGGCTTCACTGCTGCGAAACGATGCTGTGGGTTCAGCAAAACGCTCACTGCGCTCTTTCAGCGCCGGGTGTATTACCAGGGCAGTCCGGCCAAACCGCGCTTCCCGGTTTACATACACATAATGCTCGCCCCGGCGGTAACCGTAAGCTTTATCATCAATAAAATCACGTTCAAACCCTGAGGTTTCTAAAACACGTGCCACTTCATCTGGCCGTAAATACATGGTTGCTCCTCGCTTCTTTAACCGCAAGGCGACCTTACCGCAATAACTCTGCCAGACAATGCGTTTATCCCCGATTTCGGCGTATTTAGGATTTATCTAAATGCCTTAACCCTGCAATTTGAAGGGCTATTCAGCATGAGATTGCCGCGAAGTATTTACCCATAATCTGAGGGTCAGCAGCCAGGCAATCACCACCATAAATGCCGCCGCAAGATAAATAGACGGCGTCCCAAAATGCGAAATAATCAGCCCGGCTACCGGTCCGGTAATACCGAGCCCGAGATCCAGAAAGGCGGAATACAGCCCCAGCGCCGTGCCCTGATTTTGTGGCGGTACCTGTTTTACCGCTTCCACACCCAGCGCAGGGAAAATCAGCGAGAAGCCGGAACCGGTAAGAAAGGCGCCCAGTTGCACCGACAACGGATCGTGTCCCAGCCAGATCATCAGTAACCCTGCGACTTCAAACACAAAGGACACCAGTGAGACCCGCAGGCCGCCGAACCGGTTAATCATGTTGCCGAAGACGAGGCGCGCGCCGACAAATCCGAGGCTGAATAAGGTGAGCGTGAATGCCGCCCCGCTCCAGCCTTTATCAGCGTAGTAAAGGGTAATAAAGGTGGCGATAACGCCGAACCCGATGGTGCCGAATCCCAGCCCGAGGCCATACAGCCAGATGCGCCCGACCACCGCTTTGAATGCAATCCGCTTACCGGCGGTGACGGAAATCGCGGCTTTCATGCTGGCCAGTATGGCGGCAAACGCGGCAGCGACGATAATCAGTACCGCCACCCCCATCAGCCCGTAAGCATGGTTGAGTAACACGCCGAGCGGCGCACCGACGGCCATTGCGCCGTAAGTCGCCACACCATTCCAGGAAATCACGCGTGCGGTATGTTTCGCGCCTACCGCACCAATTCCCCACAGCGTGGTTCCGGTGCTGCCGAAGCTTTCACCGACACCCAGAAAGATGCGGCCAACACAGAGCATCAGCAGGCTCGCCAGCGGAAACGCCGAAAACCAAAACGCCATCGCGTAAAAAATACCGCTGATCCCGCAGCAAATAAGGCCAAAAATGACCACCCGTTTCGGGCCAAGGAGATCGGCATATCGCCCGGCGTGCGGCCGGCTGATGAGCGTCGAGAAATACTGAACACTGATCACCAGCCCCGCCAGCACCGAGTTATATCCCAGCGTGTTATGCACAAAGCCCGGCAACACCGCGAGCGGCAAGCCAATGGTCAGATAAACAACGAAAGTGAACAGCATGAACGACAAAATGCGTTTGTTGAGCAGAGCGTTAGAACGCAATGTACTTAAAGACATGGGCGGACCCGAAAATGAGATCACTGAGAGTGGAATAAACAGTATAAACAGGTTTGGCCTTCAAAACGGGCTAAAAATGTTATCGGCTGTAACGCGGATTTTGTTTTGCAGAGAAATCTGAGCCGCATCACGCCAGCCCTCGTCCCGCCTGACTTCTGACACAGTACCATGGCCTGAAAAGGCCCAAAATCATAGACATTTGTCCTTAAAGAACCATCCGGTACAACATTATGGTCTATGCTTAATATAACAGTCACACAAGGAGAGACGGAATGTTTAAGAGAACAGATAAAGTAGAAAAAAATATCGATCAGGACGTAACCCTGCTGGCGGACACGCTGGATGAAGTGCTTCAGTCTGCAGGTGATAAATCCAAGGATGAATTGGATAAAATCCGCAGCAAAGCACAGGGTGTATTGCGTGAAACCCGTGCGCGTTTCAACAGCGAAAAATTAAGTCAGCAGGCACGCGATGCGGCGGCCACTGCCAATGATTATGTGAAAGATAATCCGTGGTATGGCGTCGGTGCCGGTGCCGCAATCGGTATTGTTATCGGTGTTCTTTTGGGACGCCGCTAACGTAAAAGGCAATTTGCGATGTTTCACTCCTGTGTCGGGAATATGGCTTAAAAACCTGAAACATCCGCGTGGCTCCCTCATTGCCGCGCGATTGCTAAAAAAAGACGACGGAGCCTCCGGGCTCCGTTTTCTATTTTTGGATCCCTTTAACGTTAAAAATGAACGCGAAAACTCTTTGACTGACAGGATTTAAACGTCCCCAGGTCACCTTTTTTATGTTGAGAAGATGCCTGCGTTTCATCGCCACGGCTGATGCTGATAGCTGACTCCGGCCACCAGGTTGCCAGACGTGAGCAGCCACTCATCGCGCGCCGGAGAATAGTCATATTCATCGCCATCATCCGAGCCGTTTTCCAGCTCCAGTACCTGCTGATAGCGGCGAATGCCGCACTGATCAGCGGCTGTTTTCAAGCACTGCCGCCAGCCGCTGCACCAGCCCGTCCGCCTGTTGCTGCGAACTGATATTCACAAATCCCATCAGCAGGCCGTTCGGACGTAAAGCCTCGCCCCTCACGTGGCGCTCAACCTGCCAGTCGGACAGCGCCTGCACTGCCAGCCCCTGTTCACGGGCATTTGTGGCGATCAGCGCATCGTCCAGTGCGGCATTCAGTGTGGTGCAAAGCTGGATCCCGCCGACCTGCTGGCTCACACGTAATATGTCCGCCGGAAACGCCGCCGTCAGCGCCTTTTCCAGATAGCCGCGCCGCTCAGCATAAAGCTGACGCATCCGTTTCAGATGCCGGTAGAAATGCCCCTGCTCGATAAATTCCGCGATACTGCTTTGCACCAAAGGCGGCGTTCCGCAAATTCGCAGCGGGCAATACGCTTCGATTTTTTCCACCAGACTGTCCGGCACCACGACATATCCACAGCGAAGCGCCGGAAACATCACTTTGCTGAATGTTCCCGCGTAAATCACCCTTCCCTGCGTATCGAGGCTTTTCAGCGAAGGCAAAGGCTGGCCGTGATAGCGGAACTCGCTGTCGTAATCATCTTCGATAATCCACGCCTGTTGCTGCGCTGCCCAATCCAGCAAGGCCATACGCCGCGCTAAACTCATGGTCACACCGGTCGGACTTTGATGAGCGGGCGTCACCACGGCAAATCGTGCGTTCGCAAACTGCGCCACCGCCTGCGGAACATTCATGCCTTCATCATCAACATTCACCGCCATCGGCGTGGCACCGGCGGCACGGAAAAATGCCTGCGTGACCGGATAACCCGGGTCTTCCAGCCAGACGCCGTCGCCCGGTTGCAGCAGGCTGCCGATGATCAAATCCAGCACCGGCGCATAGCCGCCGCAAATAAATATCTGTTCAGGACGGCAGGTAAATCCGCGGGAAAGTTGCAGATAACGGGCGACGGCGTGGCGTAAAACGTCCGTCCCTGCCAGCGGCGGATGGCCTAAATCATTCATGCTGGTGTGACGAATTTGCCGTGAAACAATGCGCGACCAGATCGCACGCGGGAACGCATCCAGTGCCGGAAGCCCGAGCTGGAAAGGCAGGGAAGAAACGGAAGGTAACATCGGGTTGACGGGTTTACGCCCGGCATCTTCTCTGACCGGCGAGGGTGCGGGCGCGGATAAACTTTCCGGCGCGCTGACTACCGTTCCGGCCTGTCCGCGGCTTTGCAGAAAGCCTTCTGCCATCAGCAAGCCATAGGCATTTTCAACCGTGGCGCGTGCCACGCCGAGTTCGCTGGCCAGCGCCCGCACCGACGGCACACGGCTGCCGCGTTTAAGCTGTCCTGCCATGATCGCCTGTTTCACCCGCTGATAAATCTGCCGGTAAAGCGGTGCTTTGTGTCGGGGATCGAGATGAAAGGCAAGGTCGAAGCGGTTCATTCATGACCTGCTTAAAGAGACATTTTATGGCCCTGTAGTATAGACCATACGCAGCGTAAAGTAGCGGTCATTGAGACGCACCCTGCGTCGCTGTTTAGCCCGAAACGCCCAGAGGAAATCATCATGACTGCACTTCGCCTGCCTTACTATTCCCTGTCTTCTTCGGTGATGGAACCGATGAAAGCCGCGCTCGGCGCACTGGAAAACGGTCCGCTGGATAACGTGATTATCGAGCTGGCGTTCCTGCGTGTGTCACAAATTAACGGCTGCGCCTATTGCCTGGATATGCATTCCAAAGCGTTGCGTAAAATGGAAGTCGCGCAGACCAAACTGGATCAGCTGGCGGGCTGGCAGGTCAGCCACGTGTATTCTGAGCGTGAACGTGCCGCACTGGCGTGGGCCGAATCACTGACATTCGTTGCCGCTACCGGCGCACCGGACAACGCCTTTGAGCCGCTGAAAGCGCAATTCAGCGACGTGGAAATCTCGGAACTGACCTTCGCCATCGGTCTGATGAATGCGTTTAACCGCCTCGCGGTGGGTATGCGCCAGTAATTTGACCGCTTAAAAAACGAACTGAAAAAAGTTTTTCCTCGCCAGCCCGCTTCCTGCGGGCTTTGCCGCTTTTGCAATAAGCAAATTTAGAAAATCTACATATTGTGTGGTTGAAAATCCAAATCACTACATCTAGTATTCAGTTCATCGGGACGCCACGATGGCACCGACTCTCGCGCCTTTCCCCCGGCTGAAGCAGCCGCACAACGGGAAGGCAAAAATTGTCTCTGATTTCTTACAAGATGGAAATACGAATCATGAGCATTATTATTTACAGTAAACCAGACTGTGTCCAGTGCAACGCGACCTACCGTGCATTAGATAAACAAGGCATCGCTTACGAAGTTGTGGATTTGACTCAGGATGAGCAGGCGCTCGGCCAGGTTCGTGCGATGGGCTATCAGCAGGTTCCGGTGATTGTGGCCGGTGACGATCACTGGTCTGGTTTCCGTCCGGACAAAATCAGCGCCCTGCGCCAGCTCCAGAACGCGTTCTGAGGGCTGGCGGATGAATCCGTTGGTCTATTTTTCCAGCAGTTCAGAAAACACCCATCGTTTCGTCGGCAGAACAGGATTGCCGGCGATCCGTATCCCGGTAGATCGTCAGCCTGAAAAATTGCGTGTGGACTTACCGTATATTCTGGTGGTGCCGAGCTACGGCGGCGGTTCGGCCAAAGGCGCGGTGCCGACACAAGTGATCCGTTTTCTGAACGACGAACATAACCGTTCACTCATCCGCGGCGTTATCGCCGCCGGAAACACCAACTTCGGCGCAGCGTATTGTATTGCCGGCGATATTATTTCCCAAAAGTGTCAGGTGCCTTACCTGTACCGTTTTGAGTTGCTGGGAACGCCGGAAGACGTTGCAAAGGTCAGACAGGGAGTAACAGAATTTTGGCAGCGACAGAACTAGCAATTACCGACCCCGGCACCCGCGGCCCGGACTATCACGCGCTTAATGCGATGCTGAATCTGTTCGATGCTAACGGCCAGATCCAGTTTGATAAAGACCGCCTGGCCGCGCGCCAATACTTCCTGCAACACGTCAATCAGAACACGGTGTTTTTCCACAATCTGGCGGAGAAACTGCGTTATCTGGTGGAAGAAGGCTATTACGAAGCCAGCGTGCTGGATCAGTACGCTTTTGACGATATTAAAGCGTTATTCAAACAGGCTTACGCCAAAAAATTCCGCTTCCAGACGTTTCTGGGCGCGTTCAAGTATTACACCAGCTACACGCTGAAAACCTTCGACGGCAAACGCTACCTTGAACGTTATGAAGATCGCGTGTGCATGGTGGCATTGACGCTGGCGCGCGGCGACATTCAGCTCGCCGGGCATTTTGTTGATGAGATCATTTCCGGCCGTTTCCAGCCTGCCACGCCGACGTTCCTCAACTGCGGCAAAAAACAGCGCGGTGAGCTGGTGTCGTGCTTCCTGCTGCGCATTGAAGACAACATGGAATCCATCGGGCGCTCGGTCAACTCGGCGCTGCAGCTTTCCAAGCGCGGCGGCGGTGTGGCGTTTATGCTGACCAACATCCGTGAAGTGGGCGCGCCGATTAAGCGCATCGAAAATCAGTCTTCCGGCGTTATTCCGATCATGAAGATGCTGGAAGATGCCTTCTCTTACGCCAACCAGCTCGGTGCGCGTCAGGGCGCGGGGGCGGTCTATCTGAACGCTCATCACCCGGATATTCTGCGTTTCCTCGATACCAAACGCGAAAACGCCGACGAAAAAATCCGGATTAAAACACTGTCGCTGGGTGTGGTTATTCCGGATATCACGTTCGAACTGGCGAAAAATAATGAAGATATGTACCTGTTCTCGCCGTATCACGTGGAGAAAGTGTACGGCGTGCCGATGTCTGAAATCAGCATCAGCGAGAAATATCGCGAGATGGTGAATGACAAGCGCATTCATAAAAGCAAAATCAACGCGCGTGAATTCTTCCAGGTGCTGGCGGAAATTCAGTTCGAATCCGGCTACCCGTACATGATGTTTGAAGACACGGTTAACCGCGCCAATCCGATCAAAGGTCGCATCAATATGAGCAACCTGTGTTCGGAGATTTTGCAGGTGAATTCGCCGACGATCTACGGCGAAGACCTGTCTTATCAGGAAATTGGCAAAGACATTTCCTGTAACCTCGGTTCGCTGAATATCGCTTCGGCGATGGATTCACCGGATTTCGGCAATACTGTCGAAATGGCGGTTCGTGCGCTGACGGCGGTGTCTGACATGAGCCACATCCGCTCAGTGCCATCTATTGATCAGGGGAATCAGGATTCGCACGCCATCGGCCTCGGCCAGATGAATTTGCACGGTTACCTGTGCCGCGAGCGTATTTACTACGGTTCGGAAGAAGGTCTGGATTTCACCAATATCTATTTCTGCACCGTGGCTTTCCACGCGATCCGCGCATCGAACCAGATCGCCATCGAGCGCCAGCAGTCGTTTAAAGGCTTCAGCGATTCCACTTACGCCAGCGGCGCGTATTTCGACAAATATGTCGATGACGCACTGGCGGCGAAATGGCAGCCGAAAACAGAGCGCGTGCGCGAACTGTTTGCAGATGCCGGTATTGCCATTCCGACCACCGCAGACTGGGCGGCGCTGAAAGCCTCCGTGATGCAGCATGGCCTGTATAACCAGAATTTACAGGCGGTGCCGCCCACCGGTTCTATTTCCTACATCAATAATTCGACGTCGAGTATTCATCCGATTGTGTCCCGCGTAGAAATCCGCAAAGAGGGCAAAATTGGCCGTGTGTATTATCCGGCGGCGTTTATGACCAACGACAATCTGGATTACTACCAGGATGCCTATGAAATCGGCCCGGAAAAAATTATTGATACCTACGCCGAAGCCACGCAGCACGTCGATCAGGGGCTGTCGCTGACGCTGTTTTTCCGCGATACCGCCACCACGCGCGACATCAATAAAGCGCAGATTTACGCCTGGCGCAAAGGCATCAAAACCATTTATTACATCCGTCTGCGCCAGATGGCGCTGGAAGGCACCGAAGTTCAGGGCTGCGTTTCCTGCACGCTGTAACCGACTGAAAGGATTTAAAAGATGAGCGCAGTAAAACAATTGTTAGTGCCACAGCCGGTCAGCAAAGCCATTAACTGGAACAAAATCCAGGACGATAAAGATCTGGAAGTGTGGAACCGCCTGACGTCGAACTTCTGGTTGCCGGAAAAGGTGCCGTTGTCGAACGATATTCCGTCCTGGGCGACGCTCAGCGCAAAAGAGAAACAGCTGACGATCCGCGTGTTTACTGGCCTGACGCTGCTGGATACCGTGCAAAACGTGGTCGGCGCACCGACGCTAATGAAGGACGCGGTGACACCGCACGAAGAAGCGGTTTACTCGAATATCTGCTTTATGGAAGCGGTGCATGCGCGTTCTTACAGTTCGATTTTCTCGACGCTGTGCGCCACCGTGGACGTGGATGAAGCCTACCGCTGGAGTGAGGAAAACGTCGCGCTGCAAAACAAAGCCGCAATCATTTTGTCGTATTACGACGGCGAAGATCCGCTGATGAAGAAAGTCGCCAGCGTGTTCCTCGAATCGTTCCTGTTCTATTCCGGTTTCTATCTGCCGATGTACTGGTCGAGCCGCGCCAAGCTGACCAACACCGCCGATCTGATCCGTCTGATCATCCGCGATGAAGCGGTTCACGGTTACTACATCGGCTATAAATTCCAGAAAGCGCTGGCGCTGGAAAGCGAAGAGCGTCAGCGTCAGATCAAGGAGCAGGCGTTTGATCTGATTCAGGATTTGTACGATAACGAGATCCGCTACACCGAAGAACTGTACGACGGTGTAGGCTGGAGCGAAGACGTGAAGAAATTCCTGCATTACAACGCCAACAAAGCGCTGATGAATCTCGGCTACGAAGCCCTGTTCCCGGCCAGCATGGCGGATGTGAATCCGGCGATCCTTTCCGCATTATCGCCAAACGCCGACGAAAACCATGACTTCTTCTCCGGATCCGGTTCGTCATATGTGATCGGCAAAGCCGTCAACACCGAAGACGAGGACTGGGATTTCTAAACAGCTCCTTCCCCTCGTGAGAGGGGAAGGAGGAAAACGGATGTTGCCGTTATTTTTCTCAGCGTTAGTATAGAAACAGTGTTTCAAAACCCTACGCGATCAGAAAAAGGAAACATCATGACGCCCTATCAAGCCTCATCCTCCCGTTACGAAACCATGCAATTCCGCCGTTGCGGTCAGAGCGGTTTACAACTCCCTGCCCTTTCTCTTGGCCTGTGGCACAGCTTCGGCCATGTCAGTCCGCTGGAATCCCAGCGTGCATTGCTGCAAAAAGCCTTCGATTTAGGCATCACCCATTTTGATCTGGCGAATAACTACGGCCCGCCTCCGGGCTCTGCGGAAGAAAATTTTGGCCGTTTGCTGAAGCAGGATTTCGCGCCATATCGCGATGAACTGATCATCTCCACCAAAGCCGGTTACGACATGTGGCCAGGACCGTACGGTTCCGGCGGCTCGCGCAAATATCTGCTGGCCAGCCTCGATCAGAGCCTGCAACGCATGGGGCTGGATTACGTCGATATCTTCTATTCGCACCGGGTGGATGAAGAAACGCCGATGGAAGAAACCGCAGCGGCGCTGGCTTATGCGGTGCAAAGCGGTAAGGCATTGTATGTCGGGATCTCCTCTTACTCGCCGGAACGTACCCAGATCATGGCGGAGTTACTGCGTGAGCTGAAAGTACCGCTGCTGATCCATCAGCCGTCATACAATCTGCTGAACCGCTGGGTGGATAAGAGTGGTTTGCTGGATACGCTGGACCAAAATGGCGCAGGTTGCATCGCCTTTACGCCGCTGGCGCAGGGGTTGCTGACCGGCAAGTATCTCAACGGCATCCCTGACGGCTCGCGCATGCAGGTGGAAGGGAATAAGGTGCGCGGGCTGAACGCCAAGATGCTGACAGAAGATAACCTGAACAGCCTGCGGTTGCTCAATGAGATGGCGCAGCAGCGCGGACAGACCATGGCGCAGATGGCGCTGAGCTGGCTGCTGAAAGACGATCGCGTGACGTCGGTGCTGATTGGTGCCAGCCGCCCTGAGCAACTGGATGAAAACGTGAAAGCGCTGGATAATCTGCGCTTCACCGCTGAAGAACTGACAGCGATTGATAAGCATGTGGCGGATGGTCAGCTGAATCTTTGGCAGGCTTCGTCAGATAAATAACCATCCAAAACAAACGGGCGGATCTCCTGAAAGGATCCGCCTTTTTTTTAGCTCATCAGTTCTAAACGACGTGCGGTTTCGTAATGATCAACCCAATACTGATTATCCAGTGATGAAATAGTGACGCCTTCAATTTTCGAGGCATGAATGAACTGATGATCCCCGACATACACGCCGACATGACGATCGCCCGGCGACGTTTTGAAAAACACTAAATCTCCCGGTTTCAGATTATTTTTACTCACTTTTCTGCCGTTCCTGATTTGCTGAAAGGTGGTTCTTGGCAGGCGTGTTTGCAGGGAATCATTAAACAGATGCTGCATCAGCGACGAGCAGTCCACGCCTTTGTGGGTGGTGCCCCCCCAGCGGTAATGCGTCCCCTTCCAGCGCGGATATTCCGCCAGCAGGGCGCTTTTAATATTGTCTGAGTTGCCCGTATTGACCGCAGTCACGGTGGACCCTTTTCCATTAAAAAGTTCGCTATGGAAAAATTTGTAGGTGTCCATAGACTCAAATTCTTTAGGCATATCAAAAGCAAAGGAGTGGATGCTAAACAAACCGGTAACGAGAAGCAGTAAGGCAGAAACAAGCGATTTAATACGGAACATGCGTGGATTCTTTCGTCAAAAAATAGTGCTCTTCCTTACGTGGGAACCTGCTCACGGGGCGGGTGACTCGTCTCTGAGTGCGCAAATAATAACCGCCGGACAATAAATAAGCAGGTTGAATTGAGTCCAAAATTGGACTGGGGATTTTTTCTCAGGAAAACCCACCCCTTAGGCTGAAGGGGTGGGTGAAGGTGTTATGAGAAGAACTTCGCCAGAACAAACAGGCCGACAGAAACGTTGATAGCTCCCCCGATACGGGTAGCGATTTGCGCGAAAGGCATCAGCGTCATGCGGTTGCCGGAGGTCAGAATCGCCACGTCGCCCGTGCCGCCCTGCCCGCTCTGGCAGCAGGAAACAATCGCCACATCGATAGGGTGCATGCCAATTTTCTTACCCACATAAAAACCGGTGCCGACCAGCGCCAGCACTGTGGTCACAATCACCAGCAGGTTCTGAAGGGTGAAAGCGTTGATCAGTTCCTGCCAGGGCGTGATCGCGACACCCACCGCGAACAACACCGGATAAGTTACCGCCGTACGGAAGAATTTATACACCGTCATCGAGCCGTGCTGAATAGTCGGCGAAACGCCGTTCGCCAGTTTCACCAGCACCGCAGCAAACAGCATGCCGACCGGCGCTGGCAGGCCGATCCATTTCTGGCCGAGCATCCCGACCATGTACAGCAGGATGGCCAGCAGCGCACCACAGGCCAGCGCGTTGACGCCCGGATTGCCCTCAAATTCATCGGTGCCACTGCCCATCTGGCCTTTTTTCGACGGCATCAGTTGGCCTTCGCCGGTAAGATGCGGATAACGTTTACCGAGCTGGTTCAGCACGCCCGCCAGCACAATGGCCGTCAGGCCACCGAGCATAACAATCGGCAGAATGCGCCCAAGCGCCACGCCCTGCTCCATATGCAGGATGGTCGCGTAACCCATCGACAGCGGGATCGCACCTTCCCCGACACCGCCAGCCATGATCGGCAGGATCAGGAAGAAGAAGGTTTGCATTGGCGGTAAACCTAAAACAGTGCCCATCGCCATACCGGCAATCATGCCGACCACTTCGCCGCACAGCATCGGTACGAAAATACGCATAAAGCCCTGGATCAGCACCTGACGGTTCATGCTCATGATGCTGCCGACAATAATGCAGCAGATATAAAGGTAGAGAATATTGGTGGATTTATAGAATTTGACCGTGGAATCAACAACAACATCCGGCAGCAGGCCGTAATGCACCATCGCCGAAGGAATAAAAGTGGCACAAATCGCCGCGGCCCCCAGTTTACCCACCACAGGTAAGCGTTTACCCAACTCGCCACAGGCAAAACCGAAGAAGGCCAGCGTGGCGACCATCACCACGATGTCACTCGGCAACTTGCCATTCAGGCAATCGAGCAGGATCAGCACGCCCGCCAGCAGGAAAAAGGGCAGCGGGATAATGCCTATCTTGTAGTGATCAAGAATGTGCCACCATTTTTGTCTGGCCGAGAGGCCGGAGGTTTTCGTTTCTTTGACAGCGATGTAGGAATCGTCGGTTGTGCTCATGACATTGCCTCTTTCTTCTGAAGACTTTTCTTATTGATGGTCTGAGCATATGAAAACAGGCGGTCAGCCGGGTGTGAGGTTGTTCAAATTAAAACCGCAGGGATAAAGGTTGTTATGGTGTTTATGGTGTTAATGCACCCTGATTTATAAGGATTATAAGATTAGTAGTAAATCCCGCTATTAACCCTGTTATTACTGTGTGAAATAATCATTATTTTAATCTTCTGTTCACAACTCCGCTTCTCTGCGATTACGACTCACATTTCGCCGTGATAGGCTTATTGAATGTATATCTCAGGTTCGCCGTGCAGCAGGTCGTATGAAATTCAGGTTACCTTTTCAGGTAAAACTCTTTTTATCTCTGGTGGTATTTTCCTGCGTGTTGCTGGCACTGCTGGGGGCTATTTTATTTCATATTATTGACCGTCAGTTACATCATGATCTGGGCCAGCGTGCACGGGTTCAGGCCAGCGAGATCGCTCTGATGCCGGGGCTGGCGCAAAAGGTGCAGGCCCGCGATATCCCCGGCATCGCGAAACTAATCCAGCCATTACGCGATAAAAGTGACGCCAGTTATATCGTTATCGGCGATACCCGCGAGCTGCATCTTTATCATTCCGAATCCCCGGAGCGCATAGACCTGCCGATGATTGGCGGTGATAACGCCGGTGTGCTGGCCGGTAAAACCATTATTTCCGTACGTCAGGGCGGCATCGGCGTTTCATTGCGCAGCAAAGCCCCGATTCTGGATGCCAGTAATCAGGTGATCGGCATTGTCTCGGTCGGTTATCTCACCTCTTACATCGATAATATTAATGGCCGCCGTCTGGCGCAGGCCGGTTTATACGGTTTACTGCTTTTATTACTGCTGTTTATTTTTTCATGGATGTTCACCCGCAACGTTAAAAAACAGATGTTCTGGCTGGAACCCAAAGATATTGCCCTGCTGGTCCGCCAGCAAAAAGCGTTGCTGGAAGCCATGTATGAGGGCGTATTTGCGATCAACGCCGAAAGGCAACTGATTTCAATTAACCGGGCCGCACGCGAGTTACTGGATATCCGCCAGCCCGAAAACGAGCTACTGGGTAAACCGCTGGCGGAGGTGCTTCAGACGCCGCCCACGTTCTTTACGCAACGTGGTGTCAGTGAAAACAACAGTCAGCATGATCAGATTACGGTACTCAATCAGAGACAGGTGATCGTCAACCGCGTACCCATCGAACTTGAACCCGGTGCAGAAAGTGGCTGGGTATTCAGTTTCCGTGATAAAAACGACATTAATACGCTGAGCAGCCAGCTGAGTCAGGTGAAGCGCTACGCCGATAACCTTCGCATTATGCGCCATGAACAACTGAACTGGACTGCGACGCTGGCGGGCTTGCTGCAAATGCAGCGTTACGACGATGCAATGCGCTATATTCAGGCGCAGTCGGAAGGCGCGCAGGCCGTGCTGGATTTCGTCTCAGCACGCTTTACCTCGCCAGCACTTTGTGGCCTGCTGCTGGGGAAATACGTCAGTGCACGCGAAAAAGGCGTCGAACTGAGTTTCGATCCCGCCTGTCAGCTCACCCGCATACCGGCAGCCATCAGTGAAACCGAACTGATGTCAGTGATTGGTAATTTGCTGGATAACGCCGTGGACGCCACACTGAAAGCACTGACGCCCCCGGCACCGGTCGAATTGTATATTTCCGACCGGAACCGGGAACTGCTGATTGAAGTCGCCGATCAGGGCAGCGGCGTGGAAGATGCACTCAAGCCGCACCTGTTTGAACAAGGCGTCACCAGCAAGCCCTCCAGCGGGCAGGACGCCACGGGTGCAGAACACGGTATCGGCCTGTATCTGGTGGCCGGTTATGTCCGTCAGGCGGGTGGCAGCATCGAAATCTCAGACAACACGCCGCAAGGTACAATATTTTCAGTCTTTATCCCGTATCCGGCAGAAGCGTTAACAGGACAGAACCATGAATAACAGCAGCGCACTCGATGTCGTGATTGTGGAAGATGAGCCACATCTGGCTGGTCTGCATCGTGATTTTATCGAGCAAAATTTCAACCTGCGCGTCGTCGGCATTGCGGCCACACTGGAGCAGACGCGTTCTCTGCTGCGCCTGCATCAGCCGCGTCTGATCTTACTCGATAACTATTTGCCGGATGGTCAGGGTGTCGATCTGATCGACAGCCCGTTGCTGAAAAGCTTCGATTGCTCGGTGATTTTCATTACCGCTGCCAGCGATATGCAAACCTGTAGCCAGGCCATGCGCAGCGGCGCGTTCGATTACATCATCAAGCCGGTGTCGTTCCATCGTCTGCGCAGTTCACTCGAGCGCTTTATGCAACTGGTGCAAACGCTGCGTAATGTGAAAGTGGTCGATCAGCGGGCCCTGGATAAGTTGTTCAATCTGCCCGCCAGCGATACACCGGCAGCCCCTTCTGCCAAAGGCATCGAGCCGAATACGCTCGAACTGGTTCAGCGGGTTTTCACGGCGAAACCCGACGTCAGCTGGTCGGTGGAACAGGTGGTTGAAGAGGTTGGGATCAGCAAAACGACCGGTCGCCGCTATCTGGAATATTGCGTGGAAATTGGCTTTATCGGCGTCGAGATGCAGTACGGAAATATCGGTCATCCGAGACGTCTGTATCGCAAAATAGCAGACGAAGAAAAATCCGTATCCTGAGGCCGAATTCCGGCCGTTTTGCGTGAAGAACTTCCCCTTCCCTGCCGGTGTCATCACCGGCGAATTTCCCGCATACCCCGCCTGTTCAGGTGATTATTTCATTACGTAGTCATCTTTCAGACAAGCGGTAAATTCACGGCTTTCACGCAAAGCTCAAATCTCTATTTACCCTTGCAAATCCCCTCCTCATAAAACGCATTAACCTCAGGGTAATACCTCAATGATTTCGTTCTAAAATCACACAAATAAAAAAGACAATAAAACCCATAAAATCAGTAAATTACTTATATTTTTAGCGAAGCCATCCGTCGTGAAATTAGGCAAAAACCCAAAGTATTCTGGCGGGATAAATTGTCATTAATTGTCAGTTTGAATTTACCGAAATTAAACACCGCAAATACAGATAAATACGTAACCAGAAACCCAATCATGAATATTCACCGGAAACATTGAGACTTGTCTCAGAATTTCGATGTGTTAGGGTATAACGCGTTCACTATTTCGTTACAGGCAAAATCCTATACGGTCCAACACAAAAATTAGACATCGAGCCGATACGGCTATTTATATCCAAGGAATGCACATTGCATGGCAATTAAAATCGAAGTAAAGAATCTTTATAAGGTATTTGGCGAAAACCCGGATCGCGCTTTCAAGATGATTGATGCAGGCAAGGGTAAAGAAGAGATTTTTGAGAAAACCGGTCTTTCACTTGGCGTTAAGAATGCCAGTCTGGCCATTGAAGAAGGCGAGATTTTCGTCATCATGGGGTTATCCGGTTCCGGTAAATCCACCATGGTACGCCTTCTCAATCGTCTGATAGAGCCCACCCGTGGCGAAGTCCTGATCGACGGCGAAGACATCGCCAAAATCTCAGAAGCAAAATTGCGCCAGGTGCGCCGCAGTAAAATCAGTATGGTATTTCAGTCCTTTGCGCTGATGCCACACCTGACCGTGTTGAATAACACCGCGTTTGGTATGGAGCTGGCTGGTGTGCCGGTCGAAGAGCGCAATACCAAAGCGCTTGACGCGCTGCGTCAGGTCGGGCTGGAAAACTATGCCAACTCTTATCCGGATGAATTGTCAGGCGGGATGCGCCAGCGTGTCGGTTTAGCGCGTGCTATGGCCAACAACCCTGACATTCTGCTCATGGATGAAGCCTTCTCTGCACTTGACCCGTTAATTCGTACCGAAATGCAGGATGAACTGGTGAAGCTGCAGGCTCAGCATCAGCGCACCATTGTGTTCATTTCTCATGATCTGGACGAAGCCATGCGTATTGGCGACCGCATCGCCATTATGCAGGGCGGCGAAGTGGTACAGGTCGGCACGCCGGAAGACATTCTTAATAATCCGGCCAACGACTATGTGCGCACGTTCTTCCGTGGTGTGGATATCAGTCAGGTCTTCAGTGCCAAAGACATTGCCCGCCGCCGTGGCGCGCTTATTCGTAAAACCCCCGGTTTTGGTCCACGTGCCGCTCTCAAGCTGCTCGAAGATGAAGACCGCGAATATGGTTATGTGCTTGAACGTGGACAGAAATTCATTGGCGTGGTGTCGATTGAATCCCTGAAAACCGCGCTCAAAACCAATCAGTCGCTGGAAAGCGCCTTGCTGGAATCTCCGGCAGCCGTGCAGGCAGACATGCCGCTCAGCGAACTGATTTCCCATGTCGCCGCCGCGCCTTGCGCTGTGCCGGTCGTCAATGAGGACAATAACTATATCGGCATTATTTCCAAAGCCATGCTGCTTCAGGCTCTGGACAAAGAAGGGGGTAACGAATGAGCACTTCAACCATAACGAACACCATTACACAGCACGCGCAGGCCGCTCAGGCCCAGGCTCTCGATCCTTCCGTGGATCCGTGGAGTGCCGATAACGCCAGTGGCGGTGTCGCGCCACAAGCTGACGCCGCCACCCATGCCGCGCCAGCCGATGCAGGCAGCAGTGATCCGTGGGGCGGCAGCAGCGATGCCGCAACCAGCACACCAGACGCGACGCACCATGCCGCCGCACAGACCAACGACTGGCTGAGCGTCGCCCCGGAACAGCATCAGCATTTTAATATTCTCGATCCGTTTCACAGCACACTGATCCCGCTCGACCGCTGGGTGACGGAGGGGATCGACTGGCTGGTCGGTAACTTCCGCCCGGTATTTCAGGGGATCCGTGTTCCGGTCGATTTCGTCCTGAGCGGTTTCCAGCATGGTCTGGAATCCCTGCCAGCGCCGATTGCGATCCTGGTCTTCGCCCTGCTCGCCTGGCAGATGGCCGGTTTCGGCATGGGTGCTGCCACGCTGGTTTCGCTGGTGTTGATTGGCGCAATCGGTGCCTGGTCACAGGCAATGGTGACGCTGGCGCTGGTTCTGACCTCGCTGTTCTTCTGTATCCTGATCGGCCTTCCGCTCGGGATATGGCTGGCGCGCAGTCAGAGAGCGGCGAAAATTATCAGGCCGCTGCTTGATGCCATGCAGACCACACCGGCGTTCGTCTATCTGGTGCCGATCGTGATGCTGTTTGGTATCGGTAACGTGCCGGGCGTAGTGGTAACGATTATCTTCGCCCTGCCGCCGGTGGTGCGTCTGACCATTCTGGGTATCAATCAGGTGCCGGAAGACTTGATCGAAGCCGCGAAATCCTTTGGTTCCAGCCCGCGTCAGTTGCTGTTTAAAGTTCAGTTGCCGCTGGCGATGCCGACCATCATGGCCGGTATTAACCAGACGCTGATGCTGGCGCTGTCGATGGTGGTTATCGCCTCGATGATCGCCGTCGGTGGTCTGGGTCAGATGGTACTGCGCGGTATTGGTCGTCTGGATATGGGTCTGGCGTCAGTCGGTGGTGCGGGTATCGTTATTCTCGCTATTATCCTCGACCGTCTCACCCAGTCGATGGGACGCGACAGCCGCAGTAAAGGCGGTCACCGCTGGTTCACCCGCGGTCCTGTCGGTCTGGTGATGAAGCCTTTCACGAAGAAAGCCTGATTCACACACTGCATTTTTCCCGGCGGCTCGCTGCCGGGAACTCTCAAAAAGCTAAAAAAACGCAGTCCACTCTTACGTATTCAACAGCAAGAATAAGGGTTCACCATGCGCACAACTCAGAATAAAACACAGATCAAAGCACTCATCCTCGCAGTATCCATGGCAACTCCCGCCGCTTTCGCTGCCGATTTACCGGGCAAAGGCGTGGTCGTCAAACCGTTGCAAAGTACCATCGCGGAAGAAGCCTTCCAGACAGAACTGGTTAACCGCGCGCTGGAAAAACTGGGCTATGACGTTCAGCAAACCGGCGAAGTGGATTACAACGTGGCGTATACCGCCATCGCCAGCGGCGATTCTACCTACATGGCGGTGAACTGGGAGCCGCTGCAAAAAGACATGTATAACACAGCCGGTGGCGACCAGAAATTCTACCGTCAGGGCACCTACATCAGCGGCGCAGCGCAGGGTTATCTGATCGATAAAAAAACCGCCGACAAATATCACATCCACGATTTGTCACAGCTGAAAGATCCGAAGATCGCCAAACTCTTTGATGCTGACGGCGACGGCAAAGCGGATATGGCGGGTTGTAATCCGGGCTGGGTCTGCGGCCAGGTGATCAACACCCAAATCAAAGCCTACGGTCTGAGCAATACCGTGACGCAAAACGAGGGGAACTATTCGGCGATTATCGCTGACACCCTCACCCGGTTTAAATCCGGTAAGCCGGTGTTGTACTTCACCTGGACGCCGTACTGGGTCAGCAACGAGATGAGACCGGGCAAAGACGTGGTCTGGCTGACTGTGCCGTTCTCGGCCAATCCGGGTTCGCAGAAAGATCTCGATACCACGCTGCCGAACGGCAAGAACTATGGTTTCCCGGTCAATAACGAACACATCGTGGCGAACAAAGCCTGGGCTGAGAAAAACCCGGCGGCCGCGAAACTGTTCGCCATCATGAAACTGCCACTGGCCGACGTGAATGCGCAGAACCTGCGGATGCATGAAGGTGAATCCTCATCAGAAGATATCCAGCAGCATGTTGATGGCTGGATCAAGGCGCATCAGGCGACCTTCGATGGCTGGATCAAAGAAGCTGCCGCCGCAGCAAAATAACGCATTATAAAAATCGAGGAATTTATGAAAAAGACAGGAATCTGGGCAGTTGCCGCCCTCACCACATTTGCAACAGCCACCACATTCGCCGCCGATCTGCCGGGTAAAGGCATCAGCGTGACACCCGTTCAGAGCACCATCAGCGAAGAGTCTTTTCAGACAGAACTGGTCAGCAAGGCGCTGGAGAAACTGGGCTATGACGTTCAGCCAACCCGCGAGGTCGATTACAACGTCGGCTACACCACCCTGGCTGCCGGTGATGCCACTTTCACCGCCGTCAACTGGTCACCGCTGCATGATGAAATGTATAAAGCCGCCGGTGGCGACAAAGTGTTTTACCGTGAAGGGACTTACGTGACCGGCGCGGCACAGGGCTGGCTGATCGATAAGAAAACCGCTGAGAAATACCACATCACTAATATCGAACAGCTGAAAGACCCGAAACTGGCCAAACTGTTTGATACCAACGGCGACGGCAAAGCCGATCTGACCGGTTGTACACCGGGCTGGGGCTGCGAAGCGGCGCTGAATGAACAGCTGAAAGCCTATGGTCTTGAACCGACCGTGACGCACAATCAGGGTAACTACTCTGCGATGATCGCTGACACCATCACGCGTTACAAAGAAGGTAAACCGATCTTCTATTACACCTGGACGCCGTACTGGGTGAGCAATGTGCTGATCCCGGGCAAAGACGTGCTGTGGATGCAGGTACCGTTCTCCGTGGTGCCAGGGGATAAAAACGCCGATACCAAACTGCCAAATGGCAAAAACTACGGTTTCCCGGTGAGCACTATGCACATCGTGGCGAACAAAGCCTGGGCTGAGAAAAACCCGGCGGCAGCAAAACTGTTTGCCATCATGAAACTGCCTCTGAAAGACATCAATGCGCAGAACGCCGCGATGCACGCGGGTAAAAATTCAGATGCGGATATCGCTGCACAGACCGACGGCTGGATCAAAGCCCATCAGGAAGAATTTGATGGCTGGGTAAAAGAAGCGGCTGCCGCAGCGAAATAACGCAGTCACAGACTCAGTAAGGCCAGCGGGCGGAGAGAGATCTCCGCCCGTTTTTTTGTGGGTGATTGCTGGTGTGTGTATTGGTGTGTATAATCATCCATCACCAAGGAGAGCCCATGAAATCAACGGAATTGATTAAAGCGCTGCTTGCAGCGGGTTGTGAACTCAAGCGTCACCGGGGAGGAAGTCATCAAATTTGGTGGTCACCTGTCACCAACAAAACCTTTCCCGTTCCCCACCCCAAAAATGATTTACCTGTGGGAACTCTCAAATCCATTAGAAAAATGGCAGGGATATGATCCTGCAACTGGAGGTTGAATATGTTCTTTTCAGTCGGTCTTGAAACACCAAAAGATGACAAAACCGCTTACGGTATGGTGGTACCTGCATTTACCGCGTTTGATTACGGATGCTTCTCTGCAGCGGATACCCGTGAAGAAATCGCCCCTATGGTTCGCGAAGCCATCCTGATGACAGTAGAAGATTTGATCGAAAGCGAACGCTTTGTTGTTGACGATATTTTTGATGCAGGCCATTTGGTGTATGCCGCTAATCCCGAATATGCCGACTTCGATACCTGGTTTTTGATTGATATTGATCTCTCGGAATTCGAAGGGAAAGCGCATCGAATCAATATTTCGCTGCCTGACACCCTGATCAAACGCATTGATAATAAAGTTAAAAATCATCCGTCATATCGCGACCGCAGCCATTTTCTGGCGATGGCCGCACGTAAAGAATTGCTGACCTGACAATCTGACAGCAGGAAGCCCCTCCTGTTGTCGGCTCTCTTGCCACTGTGTCTATTACAAAACCAAATAGTTGCCATTAAAACTATTCATTGGTTTAATATTTCAACCAAAACGATAATCATCATCCGAATTTCCCCTGATTCTTCAATAAGATCTGTTAAATCTCATTATGAAAAAAACGACCACACATTCCCCACTCAGCCCGGCACTGATTATTCTGATGGCGGTGGCCACCGGGCTTGCCGTCGCCAGTAACTATTATCCGCAACCGTTGCTGGAAACCATCGCCCGCGCTTTTAATCTTTCCGTCAATCAGGCCGGGTTTATTGTGACGGTGGCGCAGCTCGGTTACGCCTGTGGGTTGATGTTTATCGTGCCGCTGGGCGATATGTTTGAGCGTCGCGGTTTAATCGTGCTGATGACGCTGCTTTCCGCCGCCGGACTGCTGATCACCGCCATGGCGCCCACGCTGACCGTCATGCTGGTCGGGACGGCGCTGACAGGACTGTTCTCGGTCGTGGCGCAGATTCTGGTGCCGCTGGCCGCCACACTGGCGGAACCGGAGCGTCGCGGTAA
Organism: Rahnella sp. RcJ3; assembly: GCF_009498575.1. Classification (NCBI taxonomy): domain Bacteria; kingdom Pseudomonadati; phylum Pseudomonadota; class Gammaproteobacteria; order Enterobacterales; family Yersiniaceae; genus Rahnella; species Rahnella sp. RcJ3. Next base: position 15,606 of record NZ_QSNX01000026.1, on the reverse strand, counting down.
AGTGGTCGGACTGATTATGTCTGGCTTGCTGCTGGGTATTCTGCTGGCGCGAACCGTCGCTGGTGCGCTGGCGTCGCTGGGCGGCTGGCGGACGGTGTACTGGGTTGCCAGTGCGCTGATGATCGTGATGGCGCTGGTGCTGTGGCGCAAGCTGCCGAAACATCAGCAAAAAACGGATCTGAATTATCTACAACTGCTGAAATCCATTTTTACGCTGTTCATCCACACGCCGGTGTTACGTACCCGCGCGCTGATCGGCATGTTCTGCTTCGCCAACTTCAGCATTTTGTGGACGTCGATGGCGTTCCTGCTGGCTGGCCCGGCGTATCACTATTCCGAAGGGGTAATCGGCCTGTTTGGTCTGGTGGGGGCGGCGGGGGCACTGGCGGCCACCCGTGCAGGGAATCTGGCGGATAAAGGCAAAGCGCATCTGACCACGACCGCCGGGCTGGTGCTGCTGTTACTGTCATGGGCTGCGATTGCCCTGGGACAACACTCGGTGATTTCGCTGATTATCGGTATCATCGTTTTGGATCTTTCGGTTCAGGGCGTACACATCACTAACCAAAGTGTTATCTATAAAACGATGCCGGAAGCGCGTAACCGCCTGACGGCGGGTTACATGACGACGTACTTTATCGGGGGTGCGGCAGGTTCACTGGTGTCGGCTTCAGCCTATCAGGCGGCAGGCTGGTACGGGGTCTCAGCAGCAGGCATCGTCATGTGTATACTGAATTTACTGGTCTGGTGGAAGGGTCATAAGTACACACTGGCCTGATAACGTACGAAACTACATCAGGCGGGAATCATCACCCCTCCTGATTAGCTTGCGAATAGTCATTTGTGAAATTTATTTGAACCAAAGGGTGTCAACAATACTTACAGTCTGGTAATGTTTACGCCATGAATTATTCGCCGGCAACCATCCGGTTTCACAATGTTTCAAATATCCATGCAAACCAATCCAGATCTCGAAGCACCTGACCCCGTCCGCGTTTCCACTTTCGCACAAGGTATTACCGATAGCCTTCCTATCGTGATTGGTTATCTGCCCATTGCTTTTGCATTCGGGCTCAGCGCGGTCAAACTAGGTTTCACTCCCGCTGAAAGTCTGCTGTTTTCCATTCTTATCTACGCTGGCGCCAGCCAGTTTGTGATCACCGCGCTGCTCAGTGCAGGAATGTCGTTGTGGGTTTCCGCCCTGACCGTGATGGCGATGGATGTCCGGCACGTGCTGTACGGCCCGTCGCTGCGCAATCGCCTGGCGGGAAAGCTCAATGGTAAAAAAACGGCGCTCTGGGCATTCGGCCTGACGGACGAAGTGTTCGCTGCCGCCACCGCCAGGCTGATCCGTGATAAACGCAGCTGGAGTGAAAACTGGATGTGCGGCATTGCGCTGTCATCGTGGCTGTCGTGGGTATCGGGCACCGCCGTGGGTGCACTGTTTGGTAATGGTCCGCTGGAAAATTTCCCGGCCGTCGAAGCCGCGCTGGGATTTATGTTACCGGCGCTGTTTCTGAGTTTCCTGCTCGCAGCTTTTAAGCGCCAGCAGAGCATAGTGTTTGTCGCCTCACTGGCCGGTGCGCTGGGCGGGCTGTTGTTCTGGTCGATCCCCGCTGCCATAGGCGGTGGTCTGGCCGCAGGGTGCCTTGCCGCCCTGCTGCAACGTCCTCAATCCCCTTCTGCCACGGAGATAACCTCAGATGAGCACTGATGTCATTCTGGTTTGTCTGCTCGTCGGCACCGTCAATTACCTGTTCCGGTATCTGCCTCTGCGCCTGGGTTCGCGGCAGAAATCGGGACTGAAAAATGGCCCGCTCTCCCGCGTGCTCGACAGCATTGGTATCGCGTCAATTTGCGCGCTGCTGGTGGTTTCAGGCACCCCTGAAATTCTGCGCGATCAACAAAAACTGCTGCCGTCACTGGCCGGTTTCGTTCTGCTCGCACTGATTTTCTGGCGTACCAAAAGCATCATTATTGCCACCCTGACCGGTGCCGTAGTGTACGGCCTGGTGTTCAAGGTGATGCTGCTGGCAAGCTGAGGGCCATTTTTACCGTAAGGCAACACCCGGGCAAAGTCTGCCTGATACATTAAACATCGAATAATTCACCGGAGTTATGAATAACACTAATTGCTAAAGAATTGGTGATTCATGACATTGATATTATTAATTACCATCGTTACTATGTCATTCGTAACTAATGAGGCTTCTCATATGGACAGTTCGTTCGCGCCAATTGAAAACATGTTGAATTTCCGGGCTAAAAAGCAAAAAGATTTCCCTTATCAGGAAATTCTGCTGACCCGCCTGTGTATGCACATGCAAAGTAAATTGCTTGAAAACCGTAATAAGATGCTGAAAGCACAAGGAATTAATGAAACGCTGTTTATGGCGTTACTCACCCTTGATGCGCAGGAAAGTCACAGCATTCAGCCTTCGGAGCTAAGCTCTGCGCTAGGTTCATCCCGCACCAACGCCACCCGTATTGCGGATGAGTTGGAAAAACGCGGATGGATCGAACGCCGTGAAAGCGATAACGACCGCCGGTGTCTGCATTTGCACCTGACGGCTGACGGTGAAGCCTTTATTCAGAAGTTACTGCCGCCTCAACATAAGAGCCTGCATTTTCTCTGGTCGACATTAGACGCAGATGAACAGAAGCAGTTAGAAACCCTGACGCGCAAACTGTTAACTCGCCTTGATCAGATGGATGCGACAGCACCACAACAATTCTAGATTTCTGTTCAGGTAAACCACACATGTCACTCCAAGCTCGCTGGAGGCTTACGCCGCTGTTTGCCGTTTTGACGTTGGCCGGCTGCGCCTCCAGTAATAATATTGCTCCTCAGTCGTCGCTGCTGGATACGCAACAGCTTCATCTGCAGCAGGAAAAAGTCAGTTCCCTGACCATCGGTCCTCAGTGGTGGCGCAGTCTTAATGACCCGCAACTCGATAATCTGATGACTACGACGTTGCAAAACTCGCCATCATTACGTCAGGCAGCCGCCCGCGTGCGCGAAGCGCAAAGTGTGATGGGAGAAGCTGATGCCGCCAATGGCCCTTATCTGGATTTGAACGGTTCAACGCGTCGTGAACGTGTCGCAAAAAACACGATCCCGCCGTTTTTGACCAGTTATCCCGAAGCGCCAATTTACGACAGCAGCAACAGCCTCGGGCTGAATCTGAGCTATGAGTTTGACTGGTGGGGGAAATACCGCAATCAGGTGAATGCCGCGAAAGCACAGGTGGATTCCGCCCGTGCTGAACAGGCTGAAGCCGCTCTGACGCTGACCAGTTCGGTGGCGTCAGCCTATTATCAGTTGCAGGCAGATCTTGCCTTGCAGGATGTTCTGCAACACGAAGTGGACAATAATCAGCATCTGGCTGATTTGCGTAAAGCGCAATATCAGGCAGGCGTGTACGGTGTTGAAATTCCGCAACAAACCCAGGCTCAGGCCGACAGTGCCAAACAGCAAATCATCAATCTGAAAGCGCAAACCGAACAGCTAAGACATCAGCTTTCCGCGCTGGCCGGACGTGGCCCGGATGCCATGAACGGGCTGCACGCCGTGGCATTGCCGTCGCCTGACACGCTGGCACCGAAAGGGGAACTGACGCTGGATTTACTCGGCAAACGCCCGGACATCGCTGCACAACGTGATCTGGTGGAGTCCTATTCCCAGCGGGTCAGTGCCGCGAAAAAAGAATTTTATCCAAGCCTTTCCATCAGTGCCTTCGGCGGTCTGACAACCACCAACTACGGCGGCACCAGCCCGAATCTTTTTGAAGCAGCCAGTAAAGCCTGGAATATCGCGCCAGCCATTTCGCTGCCAATTTTCCACGCCGGTGCGCTGCGCTCCAAACTGGGCGAAGAGTCCGCGTTATATGACCAGTCTGTTGAGTCGTATAACCAGACCATCCTGAACGCCATCCAGCAAACTGCGGATGCCATTACTGTCTCGAAAAGCAGCGTTGAACAATTGCAGCAGGCGTCTTCTGCCGCTAAATCGCTGGAAGAGGTGTATCGCGTTTCAGATGCAAGATACAACGCTGGCGTCATCGGACGGGATGAGCTGTTAACCAGCCAGTCAGCACTCCTGCAACAACAGCAGGCGCAACTCACTGCCAGCAGTCAGTTGATGCAGGCAAAAATCAGTCTCATCCGTGCGCTTGGGGGTGGCTATCAGGCCCCTGCCGCGGACCAAAAATCATAATAAAAGACTCAGTGTGGAGAAGACCATGAGCGCAAATGCCGACACTCAGGCAACGCCGCAAGCTCCGAAAAATAAGAAAAAGACGCGCAAAGTCGCGATGCTCTTGTTAACCGGAATTTTCATTATTATTGCCATCGCCTACCTGTTCTACTGGCTGCTGGTATTACGTCATTTCCAGTCTACCGACGATGCTTACGTGGCCGGTAATCAGGTACAGATTATGGCGCAGGTGTCGGGCAGCGTGACCGACGTCAACTTCGACAGCACCGACTTTGTGAAAAAAGGCGACGTGCTGGTGACCCTCGATCCGACCGATGCAGAGCAGGCTTTCGAGCGCTCTAAAACGGCGCTGGCAAACAGCGTGCGTCAGACGCATCAGTTGATCATCAACGGCAAGCAATATCAGGCCAATATCGCGCTGCGTCAGACCCAACTGCAACAGGCACAGACTGACCTTAAGCGCCGCATTGTGCTGGGTAATGTCGATGCCATTGGCCGCGAAGAACTGCAACACGCCCGTGACGCCGTCGATACCGCGAAAGCGCAATACGATGTCGCTGTTCAGCAGTACAACGCCAATCAGGCGATGATTCTGGATACGCCGGTCGATAAACAGCCGCAAGTTCTGCAGGCCGCCGCGCAGGTTCGTGACGCATGGCTTGCCCTGCAACGGACTAAAGTGCGCAGCCCTGTTGACGGTTTCGTTTCACGCCGTGCCGTACAAATCGGCCAGCAGATCAGCCCGACAACGTCCCTGATGGCCGTGGTGCCAGCGCATCACATCTGGGTTGATGCCAACTTTAAAGAAACCCAGCTGGCGAATATGCGTATTGGTCAGGTGGCAACCGTGGTCAGCGATATGTATGGCGATGACGTGAAATACCACGGCAAAGTCGTCGGTATGGACATGGGCACCGGCGGCGCGTTCTCGCTGTTACCTGCGCAAAATGCCACCGGCAACTGGATCAAAGTGGTTCAGCGTCTGCCGGTTCGTATCGAACTTAACGATCAGGAAGTGGCTGAACATCCGCTGCGTATCGGTTTATCGACACTGGTAACGGTTGATACTCAGAATCGCGATGGCCTGGTGCTGGCCGATAAAGTCCGTACCGAACCGTTGTATCAGACTTCAGCACTGACGCTGGATCTGGCACCGGTTAACGCCATTATTGCTGACGTTATTCATGCCAATGCAGGCTAAAACATCCGGAGGCCTCTGTGGCAAATAAACCGCTGGTAGGCGCCCCGCTGGCCTGGATGACGGTGGCTTTGTCTATGGCCACCTTTATGCAGGTGCTGGACTCGACGATCGCCAACGTGGCGATCCCGACCATCGCCGGGAATCTGGGTGCCTCGAACTCACAGGGTACCTGGGTTATCACCTCATTCGGGGTGGCGAATGCCATCTCGATCCCGATCACCGGCTGGCTGGCAAAACGCATCGGTGAGGTCAAACTGTTCCTGTGGTCCACAGTACTGTTCGCCCTCGCTTCATGGTTGTGCGGGATGTCCAACAGTCTGGAAATGCTGATCTTCTTCCGTGTGTTGCAGGGCGTGGTGGCAGGTCCGCTGATCCCGTTATCACAAAGTCTGTTACTGAATAACTATCCACCGGCCAAGCGGAGTACCGCGCTCGCGCTCTGGTCGATGACGGTGATCGTCGCCCCGATTTGCGGGCCGATCCTCGGCGGGTATATCAGTGATAACTATCACTGGGGATGGATCTTCTTTATTAACGTGCCGATTGGTCTGGCCGTGGTGTTCCTGACGCTCAGAACGCTGAAGGGACGCGAAACCGCCACGCAGATCCGTCCGATCGACAGTGTGGGATTAGTGCTGCTGGTGCTGGGTATCGGTGCCTTGCAGGTGATGCTCGACCGGGGTAAAGAACTCGACTGGTTTAACTCGACGGAAATTATCGTGCTGGCGGTCGTGGCGGTGGTCGCGCTCTGTTTCCTTGTGGTCTGGGAACTGACCGACGACCATCCGATCGTCGACTTGTCACTGTTTAAATCGCGAAACTTTACCATCGGCGTGCTGTGTATCAGCCTGGCCTACATGCTCTACTTCGGCGCGATTGTGTTGCTGCCGCAGCTGTTGCAGGAGGTTTACGGGTATACCGCCACCTGGGCCGGTCTGGCGTCCGCGCCGGTGGGTATTTTGCCGGTACTGATGTCGCCGATTATCGGGCGTTTCGCGCACCGTCTGGATATGCGAAAGCTGGTGACCTTCAGCTTTATCATGTATGCCTACTGCTTCTTCTGGCGTGCGTATACGTTCGAACCGGGGATGGATTTTGGCGCATCCGCCTGGCCGCAGTTTATTCAGGGCTTCGCGGTGGGTTGCTTCTTCATGCCGCTGACCACCATTATTCTGTCGGGATTACCGCCGGAACGGATGGCGGCGGCATCGAGTCTGTCGAACTTTATCCGTACACTGGCGGGGTCGATTGGTACGTCAATCACCACCACGTTATGGTCGAACCGTGAATCGCTGCATCACGCCCAGTTAACGGAAAACATCACGCCGTATAATCCGGCGGCGACGCAGACTTATCAGCAGCTCGAAGGTCTCGGTATGAGCCACCAGCAGGCTTCAGGATGGATAGCGCGGGAGATCACCAATCAGGGATTAATTATCTCTGCCAACGAGATTTTCTGGTTATCCGGCGGGGCGTTCCTGGTGTTGCTGATTTTAATCTGGTTCGCCCGACCGCCATTCACCAGTGGCGGTGGCGCGGGTGGTGCGCACTGATTCAGATAAACCCTGAATGTCAGAAAGCAAAACGGACGCCTTATGCGTCCGTTTTTTATGGCTGAAACCGGGCGATTACGCCTGGTTCTGACGCCACCATTCTGCCAGCAAAATACCGGATGCCACGGAAACGTTGAGGCTTTCCACTTTACCGGTACCGCCGATAGACACGCTCAGGTCGCCCTGCTGCCATGCGCTGTCAGATAAACCATCACTTTCTTCGCCCAGCACCAGCACCATTTTGGCCGGTAACTGCGCTTTGCCCAGCGCCGTACCTTTATGGCTCGACGTGGTCACGATGGTGTATCCCGCTTTACGGAAGGTTTCCAGCACTTCAAGGAAGTTATCCGCGCTGATGGCTTTAACGTGTTCCGCGCCGCCTTCTGCCGTACGGACTGCTGCGCCAGATTCCAGCTGGGCCGGATCCTGAACCATCATCCCGTTGATACCAAAATGCGCACAAGAACGCATGATACCGCCGAGGTTGTGCGGGTTACCGACGTTTTCCAGCGCCAGCACACAGTCTTTCGCCGGAGCCGTTTGCAGATACGTTTCTGCATCCAAACCCTGACGTTTTTTGATCAGGAAGCACACGCCGCCGTGGTGTTCGGTGCCGGAGGCTTTCGCCAGTTCGTCATCTTCAACCACATGGTAGGCTTTGCGGTTCGCCGCCATCCAGCGCAGCGCTTCGCGGAAACGCGGAGTCACGGACTGCACAAACCATGCACGCACAATCGCGTCCGGACGGCTGGCAAACAGTGCCTGACAGGCGTTTTCGCCATACACACGGGTTTCTTCCTGACGCTGACGACGCAGTTGTTCAGGATCGATAAAGCTTTTACCGCTGATACCGCCGTGATCCGGAACAGATTCATCTGCCGGCGGACGTGAAACTGTTTTCCACGGCGAAGAGTACGGGCCGTCGTCGTCACGCGCCGGACGACGCGGGCGATCATCACCACGGCGTGGTGCCGGTCCGCGGGAATCGCCACGGGAATCGCTGCTGCGACGCTCATTGCGGCGGGCATCGTCTGGACGGGAACCCTGGCGAGGTTTATCGCCCGGACGTCCTTTATTGTTAGAAGGACGTTTATCGTTATTGCGGTTATCGCCGTCGTCGTCACTGCGGACGTACATCACTTTGACTTTGCCGTTCTTGCCACTGAATGAATCGTTCATTTTTCTCTCCACCTACGCGCAGGGCGCGAAGATTACCTGATGTCTGTGAGCTAAGCCACAGGCTTTGGACCAAAAGCTAAAAACTATCGTAATCATTGAATAAACCACGTTGTTTACGTGACGTATCGACCCCATACTTACAACATATAAGTAACATATCAGCCGTGTTCTTTACCGCTTTTAAGGATAAAACCGGGGTTGTGGTTGATACCATTCTCACGTTAAGCAATGTAGAGGCTATTTTATGAATACGGTTTGTTCATCATGTCAGGCCACCAACCGCCTGCCTGAGGATCGTATCGACGACGGCGCAAAATGCGGCCGTTGCGGTCATGCACTTTTTGAAGGCGATGTCATTCACGCGACTGCCGCCACGCTGGACAAATACCTGCAGGATGATCTGCCGGTGGTTGTCGATTTCTGGGCACCGTGGTGTGGCCCTTGTGTTAACTTTGCGCCGATTTTTGAAGACGTTGCACAGGAACGCGCCGGTAAAATCCGCTTCATCAAGGTTAATACCGAAGCTGAACCTGAACTGAGCGCGCGGTTCCGTATCCGCAGTATTCCGACCATTATGGTGTTTAATGAAGGCAAAATGGTCGATATGTTGAGTGGAGCAATGCCTAAAGCACCGTTCAACAACTGGCTTAATGAATCATTGTAACGCATAAGCCGCTATAAAGCCCTGCTGAAGGCCCGTCACCGCACGGGCCTTTTTCTGTTCCGAACACAAGCCACTTGCCTGCCACCACCGGGCGATTAGAATAGCCGTTTTTCGCATACCGGAATGCCTATGTCAGACAATGCCGTCCTTCGCCTGCGTGAGCAGCGTTTAGCCCGATCCACCCGTCCTTTTCTTGCGCGTGGTTCACGGGCGATACGCTGTCAGACCTGCCTGTTGCCCAAACGCCACTGCATCTGCGCCACGCGCGAAATTCATCAGGCCACCAGCCGTTTTTGTCTGGTGATGTTTGACACGGAGCCGATGAAACCGAGCAATACGGGTCGCTTAATCGCGGACGTGTTGCCGGATACGCAGGCGTTTTTGTGGTCACGCACGCAAACCGATCCGGCTCTGCTGGAAGCAATTGCGGACCCGCAGCGTCAGGCTTATGTGGTGTTTCCCGCCTCTTTCGCCGAACCGCCGCGTCAGGTGTTTACCGAAGTTCCGGCGGGCAGCAAACCGCCTTTATTCATTATGCTCGACGGCACCTGGAACGAAGCGCGCAAAATGTTCCGCAAAAGCCCGTATCTGGATAATTTGCCGGTTTTCTCTCTCGATGTAAGCGCCAGCTCCGGCTATATCCTTCGGGAAGCCTCGCGCCCGGAACTGCATTGCACCGTGGAAGTGGCCGCCGCCCTGCTGGAAAAAGCCGGTGATCTCGATGCTTCAGCGGGCCTCTCACGCCACTTTACCCATTTCCGCACCCAGTATCTGGCCGGAAAACCCCATCATCCGGTGCACCAGCTCACAGCAAAGAACGAAGAAAACCTCTAGAATCATGGGAACATGATGAACCGGAGACGTTATGAGTCAGCGCGGACTGGAAGCCTTATTACGACCTGAATCTATCGCGGTCATTGGCGCGAGCAATAAACCGGGGCGGGCCGGATATCTGATGATGCGCAATCTGCTCGACAGCGGATTCAATGGCCCGGTGCTGCCGGTTACACCCGCTTATCGCGCGGTGTGCGGCGTACTGACCTGGCGGGATGTCGCCAGCCTGCCGATGTCGCCCGATCTCGCCATTCTCTGTACGCACGCTGACCGCAATCTTGCATTGCTCGAACAGCTCGGCGAACGTGGCTGCAAGACGGTCATTGTGCTTTCCTCACAGCCACAACAATTCGCTGAACTCAAAACCAGCGCCCAGCGCTTTTCGATGCGCCTGCTCGGACCCAACAGCCTGGGCATTCTTGCACCGTGGCAAAAACTAAACGCCAGTTTTTCGCCGGTGCCCATCCTGCCCGGTAAGCTGGCGTTTATTTCGCAATCGGCTGCGGTCGCCAATACGATTCTGGACTGGGCGCAACAGCGTGCCGTCGGCTTTTCCTATTTCGTATCACTGGGCGACAGCCTGGATATTGATGTCGATGACCTGCTCGATTTCCTCGCCCGCGACAGTAAAACCAGCGCTATTTTGCTCTATCTCGAACACATCAGCGATGCACGGCGCTTTCTTTCTGCCTCACGCAGTGCCTCACGCAATAAACCGATTCTGGTGATCAAAAGTGGTCGCAGCGGACAGGCGCAGCAATTACTCAACAGCCCGCTTAGCCTCGACGCCGCCTATGATGCGGCTATTCAGCGCGCCGGTTTACTGCGCGTGCAGGATACGCACGAGCTGTTTTCCGCCGTTGAAACGCTGAGCCATATGCGCCCGTTACGCGGTGAGCGTTTGTTTATCATCAGTAACGGTGCCGCTCCTGCCGCGATGGCGCTGGATCAGTTGCTTTCGCGTAACGGCAAACTGGCGAAACTGAGCGATGAAACCTGCCAAAAACTGAGTGCCATTCTGCCTGACAATATTGCCGTCTCGAATCCGCTGGATTTGCATGATGACGCCACACCGCAGCTGTATCAGGCTGTGATGACCACCCTGCTGGACAGCACTGATTACGATGCGCTGCTGGTGATCCACGCCCCCAGCGCCGTCGCACACGGTACGGTGACCGCCAGCCATCTGATCGATGCTGTGCATAAGCATTCGCGTGGCAAATACATCACGCTGCTAACCAACTGGTGCGGCGAGTTTTCCTCGCAGGAAGCCCGCAAGTTATTCACCGAAGCCGGGATCCCGACTTACCGGACACCGGAAGGAACGGTGACGGCGTTTATGCATATGGTGGAATATCGCCGGAACCAAAAGCAGCTGAAAGAAACACCGGCACTTCCGGCCGACCTCGAGCAGAACACTGATCAGGTGCATCAGTTGATCGCCCGCACACTGGCGGAAGGCACGACACAGCTGGATACACATGAGGTACGCCCGATTTTGCAGGCGTACGGCATGAATGTGCTGCCGACGTGGATTGCCAGCGACAGCGCAGAAGCGGTGAATATCGCCAGCCAGGTGGGTTATCCGGTGGCGCTGAAATTACGCTCCCCTGACATCCCGCATAATTCTGAAGTACAGGGCGTGATGTTATATCTGCGTACCGCCAGCGAAGTCGCGCAGGCGGCGAATGCCATTTTTGACCGTGCCAGACAGGCGTTTCCGCAGGCGAGAATTCTGGGGCTGCTGGTGCAAACCATGGCCAACCGGCCAGGCTCACAAGAATTGCGCGTGGTGGTCGAACAGGATCCGGTATTCGGCCCGCTGATCATGCTGGCCGAAGGCGGTACCGACTGGCGACCTGAAAGACAGTCGGCGATTTCCCTGCCGCCGCTGAACATGACGCTTGCACGTTATCAGATAGTTCAGGCGCTGAAGAGTGGCAAAATTCGTGGTCGCCATGCCCTGCATCCTCTTGATATACCGGCGCTGAGTCAGTTGCTGGTGAATGTGTCGAACCTGATTATCGACTGCCCGGAGATCGAACGGCTGGATATCCATCCTCTGCTGATTTCCGGCAGTGAGCTCAGCCTGCTGGATGTGTCCATGCAGCTTTGTGCACAGGGAGCAGAGGCACCGTCACGACTGGCGATTCGCCCTTATCCGCGCGAGTTGGAAGAGCGCGTTATACTGAAAGACGGATCACCGGCATTGTTCCGGCCAATCCTTCCGGAAGATGAGCCGCTGCTTAAAGCATTTATCCTGAAAGTCACTAAGGAAGACCTGTATTACCGCTACTTCAGTGAGATCAATGAGTTCACCCATGAAGATTTAGCGAACATGACACAGATCGACTACGACCGTGAAATGGCGTTCGTCGCCATTCGTACTGTGAATGATGAAAGTGAAATTATTGGCGTCACCCGGGCGGTCTCGGATCCGGATAATATTGATGCTGAATTCTCGGTACTGGTGCGGTCGGATCTGAAAGGTCTGGGGCTCGGAAGGCGGCTGCTTGATAAGATGATCCATTACGCGGCAGAGCACGGCCTGCAACGTCTGACCGGCATTACGATGCCCAATAACCGTGGCATGATCACGCTGGCCAGAAAACTCGAATTCGACGTCGATATTCAGATCCAGGACGGCATTGTGAACCTCTCACTGGCACTGGAAAAGACCCGGATTTCGCAGCAGAAAGCCGCGAGCCTGCGCCATGAACAGGCAAAAGATGCGCACATGGGGCAGGACTAATGGTATTATCGACCGATTGTGCGGTTACCACTGTCTGCTTGTGCCGCTAAAGCCATTACATGAAGAGAGAAGAAGCGCACTGTGATGTTGTCAAAATTTAAACGTAATAAACATCAACAACACCTTGCTCAGCTGCCCAAACTCCCCCAAACGGTTGATGCTGTAAAAACACTCTACTGCCCTGCAGATTTCCGTAAGACGCTGCTCGAAGCCATTGCCAACGCCACCCAACGGATTTATCTGGTCGCGCTCTATTTAGAGAACGATGATGGCGGTCGTGATGTATTGTCGGCGCTATATGCCGCCAAGCAGCAACGTCCTGAACTGGAGATTTGTGTGCTGGTTGACTGGCACCGCGCGCAGCGTGGTCGCATTGGCGCGGCAGCGTCAAACACCAATGCTGACTGGTATTGTCGCATGGCAAAAGAGCATCCTGAGCTTTCCGTGCCGGTGTATGGCGTTCCGGTCAATACCCGTGAAGCGTTAGGTGTTTTGCATCTCAAAGGCTTTGTTATTGACGATCAGGTGATCTACAGCGGCGCGAGCCTCAATGATGTTTATCTGCATCGTCATGAAAAATACCGCTACGATCGCTATCAGTTACTGTCCAACGCCCCGCTGGCAGATGCCATGATCGACTTTATGAAGAAGTCGATCCTGACAGCCGCAGCGGTACAGCGTCTTGATCGTGAAGATCGCCCGAAAAGCATTGAGATTAAAAACGAAACGCGTCAGTTCCGTCAGAATCTGCGCAGCAGCGGTTATCATTTCAAAGACAGCGCAGGGAATGATGAGCTGGCAGTGACCCCTATCGTCGGTCTGGGCAAACAAAATGAGCTTAACCGTACTATCCATCATCTCATGGCCAGTACGGAACATAAGCTGACGTTGTGTACGCCTTATTTCAATATGCCTGCCATGCTGGCACGTAATATTATTCATCTGCTGCGTCGTGGTAAGCAGGTTGAAATTATCGTGGGTGACAAAACCGCAAACGATTTTTATATTCCGCAGGATCAGCCATTCAAAATCATCGGTGCCTTACCGTATTTGTATGAAATTAATCTGCGTCGTTTCCTGAGCCGTTTACAACGCTTCGTGGACAGCGGACAGTTGATTGTCCGCCTGTGGAAAGACGGTGATAACAGCTATCACCTGAAGGGAATGTGGGTGGATGACCGCTGGCAACTTATTACCGGTAATAACCTGAATCCTCGCGCCTGGCGTCTGGATTTGGAGAATGCCATTTTGATCCATGATCCGCATAAAGAGCTGGCGATCGCGCGACACAAAGAACTGGAAGAAATACGCCAGCACACGCAGGTTGTCTCGCATTATATGGAGCTGGAAAGTATTCCTAATTACCCGGTGAAAGTCCGTAAGCTTATCCGCCGTCTGCGCCGGATACGTATCGACAGATTAATCAGCCGGATTCTGTAATTGGCTATACTGAAAGCCTGATCATCGTGATCGGGCTTTTTTGTATTTGGAATTCCACTTTGTGATGCAAAAATTCTCCTGGCTCTCAGGCTTCCTGTCATTATGCTTATAGCAGGCGCAGCTGCTGGCTACAGCGCTTACCATCTTATCCATTATTAAAAGTGCATCCCTGCACTCTCTCCGTAAGAATTACAGCTGTATTTCCTTTCCTTTGCGGTGCAATTTCATCGATACGACCAAAGCGATCAAACACATTACGCAGACATACCAGAAAAATACTTCCTCTATATTCCAGGATTTAAAGGTCAGGGCGACATATTCTGCCGAACCACCAAACACAGCATTTGCAACCGCATAAGATAATCCGACACCCAATGCCCTCACTTCCGGCGGGAACATTTCCGCCTTTAATAATCCGCTGATTGATGTGTAAAAACTGACAATCAGCAGTGCCAAAACAATAAGTCCGAAGGCGATATAAGGACTGGTAACGGTTTGCAGAATATACAAAATCGGGATGGTGAAAACAGTCGCCAGGCCGCTGAATATCAACATAGAACTGCGTCGACCTATTTTATCCGAGAGCCCGCCAATAATAGGCTGCAAACACATAAAGACAAACAGGGCGACGGTCATTAAGGCACTCGCTGTTTTGGTATCCATCCCGGCAGTATTCACCAGATATTTTTGCATATAAGTGGTGAAGGTATAGAAGGTCAGGGATCCTGCCGCCGTGAACCCTAATACCATCATAAATGCCTTTTTATGCTTCCATAAACCCGAGAGGGTACCAGCATCTTTATGCTCACGAGTTTGTTTATCTGATGTTTCGTTCAGTGAACGCCGCAGGAACAACGCCACGACAGCAAGCACAGCGCCTAAGGCAAAGGGGATCCGCCACGCCCAGGATTTAAGCTCATCATTGGAGAATATCTGCTGCAGTATAACCAGAACCAGAAGTGCTAATAGTTGCCCACCGATCAAGGTCACATACTGAAATGAAGCATAAAAACCGCGACGTCCTTTAATCGCAACTTCACTCATATAAGTTGCGCTTGTTCCGTATTCCCCACCAACAGAAAGCCCCTGGAATAGACGGGCGACCAGTAATAAGACCGGTGCCCAGCTGCCTATCGTCGCGTAGGTTGGCAAACAGGCGATCACCAGCGAACCGCAGCACATCATGCAGACCGAGATCATCATTGAGTTTTTGCGCCCATGTTTATCGGCGATATAACCAAATAACCATCCTCCAATAGGGCGCATAAAGAATCCTGCGGCAAAAACGCCTGCAGTTTGTAATAACTGGGTTGTACTGTTTCCGCTGGGGAAAAATGAAGAAGCAAAATAGAGCGAACAAAAGGAATAGACGTAGAAGTCAAACCATTCGACCAGATTTCCCGAAGATGCCCCCACAATCGCAAAAATACGTTTCTTCTTATCTTGCTGATCATGATTCTCAGATTGAGATCCCAGAGTATCCTTCATATTATTTTCTCCCAATAGTTCCTGCTATAAGCGTGGTTATGACTATTTTTTATCGATAGGAAATATTGAGTTAAGCAACGAATGGATAAGGAAGAGAGGAAAGTTGACGAGTTACCTGCGTTTGCGTTGTTTTTTGTGATGCAGCGCGTGGTTAAAGGTAACTTTTAGTTAAATTCCGCATAGCAAAAAGCCCCGTACTTTTGTACGGGGCTTTCCACTTATTTGATGCCTGGCAGTTCCCTACTCTCGCATGGGGAGACCCCACACTACCATCGGCGC
>NZ_QSNX01000025.1:0-53846 GCF_009498575.1 Rahnella sp. RcJ3 | reverse complement strand
GAGCATGAACCCTTTTTACACGAGCCACCGGATCGGTCAACTGATCCTTAAACGATCGGCATTAACCTTCGGGTCGCTTTTTTTATGACTGAAAATCCGCGCGGGCAGGCTGTGCTCAGGATTTTTTCCAGACATTGCCTTCACGTACAAAACCGCAGGCCAGCATAAATGCATCCAGCACGGGTTCCGGATCCGCTTTCATCGTCCAGCTTTCCACCTGCGGCAGTTGCGCCTGCACATCTTCCATCAGATACAATCCGACACCGCGACGGCGCGTGACTTCGCGCACCAGCAAATCACTCAGTTCAGCCTGATTACCGTCGAGCCTGATTTTCACTGCGCCCAGAATGCGTTCATTAAACACCGCAGCGAACAGCGCGCGGTTATTTTGCAGGCTGGCTTGCCAGTCACTTTCAGTTTGCTCCGGCCAGATTTTTGCCAGGTCGATCAGGTCCTGCACGCTGAGCGACGTCAGTTTTTGGATAGTTAATTTCATGATGCGCAAGGTCAGAAAAAGGGAGCGTCAGTGTAGCGGAATCCACCAGAAATCGGGCGTAACTTTTTTTGTACAGTAACAGGTCGAAAAGTTTTTTAGTGATCTCTGCATAAGCGATAAATGTTGGCTTTAATCAATAAAGCCAGTGTTAACGACTGATTGTTTAAATCTACACCGCCTTTTCAGCCAAATAAAATTCTGTTTACACCTCATATTTCTGATTGTGCTATTTGATTTGCAGAAGAAAATTCCTGTTTAATGATATGAATTATAAAGTCTTATTCGAAAATAAGACGAAATAAGCCGGTAACTCGTTATTACTTATACTAAATTTCCTAAGTGATGATGTTTTGAACAGGCAACAAAGAGCAAACCACAACACACACATGAACGGGGTAATCGGATGAAAGTAACAAAGGGTAAGATCTGGCTGGCAGGGTGTATTGCATTAGCAATGAGTCAGGCGGCGTTCGCAAAAGACATCAAAGTCGCCATTGTCGGTGCTATGTCAGGTCCGGTCGCCCAGTACGGTGACATGGAGTTTACGGGGGCAAAACAAGCGATCGCTGATATCAATGCCAAAGGCGGCGTGAAGGGCGACAAACTGGTTGGCGTGGAATATGACGATGCCTGTGATCCGAAACAAGCCGTTGCGGTTGCCAACAAAGTGATCAACGACGGTATTCGTTACGTGATCGGTCACCTGTGTTCTTCTTCCACTCAGCCCGCTTCCGACATCTATGAAGATGAAGGCGTGCTGATGATCACCCCGGCGGCGACTAACGCTGACCTGACCACCCGTGGTTATAAAATGGTGATGCGCACTACTGGCCTGGATTCTGATCAAGGCCCGACCGCAGCGAAATACATCCTCGACACTATCAAACCAAAACGTATCGCCGTGGTGCATGATAAACAGCAATACGGTGAAGGCCTGGCCCGTTCTGTACAGGATGCGCTGAAAAAAGGCGGCGGCAACGTTGTCCTGTTTGAAGGCGTGACCGCAGGCGACAAAGACTTCTCCACACTGGTGGCGCGTCTGAAGAAAGAAAACGTCGATTTCGTTTATTTCGGCGGCTATTACCCGGAAATGGGGCAGATCCTGCGTCAGTCAAAACAAGCCGGTCTGGCAGCTAAATTCATGGGCCCGGAAGGTGTGGGCAACTCCTCACTGTCTAACATTGCCGGTGATGCTTCTGAAGGCATGCTGGTGACCCTGCCAAAACGTTATGATCAGGTACCGGCTAACCAGCCAATTGTGGATGCCCTGAAAGCCAAGAAACTGGATCCAACCGGTCCGTTCGTCTGGACGACTTACGCCGCATTGCAGGCGCTGACTACCGGTATGGAACGCAGCGGCAGCATGGAACCGGCAGATATCGCCAAAAACCTGAAATCAGCGCCAGTGGATACCGTGATGGGCCCGCTGAGCTGGGATGCAAAAGGTGACCTGAAAGGATTCGAATTCGGTATTTTCGAGTGGCATAAAGACGGCACGTCTACCCCAATCAAATAAAACCGCACCAAAGTGGTTCTCCGCTCCCTCCCCTGCGAAGGGGAGGGCTGGGGTGGGGTAGTAATGGCAACGGCGTTGTTTGCAAAACCCCCTCCCAACCTCCCCCTTCGCAGGGGGAGGAGTAGCACAAGTTATCAAACCCTTGATTAATAAGGATAGGGTATGTCAGAGCAGTTCCTCTATTTCATTCAGCAGATGTTCAACGGTGTCACGTTGGGCAGTACTTATGCGCTGATCGCCATTGGTTACACCATGGTTTACGGCATTATCGGCATGATCAACTTCGCCCACGGCGAGGTGTATATGATCGGCAGTTATGTCTCCTTTATTGTTATCGCCGCCCTGATGATGATGGGTATCGACGCCAGCTGGTTGCTGATCGGTGCCGGTTTTATCGCCGCGATTGTAATTTCCAGTGCCTATGGCTGGAGTATTGAACGCGTGGCGTATAAGCCGGTGCGTAACTCCAAGCGGTTGATTGCACTGATTTCTGCCATCGGGATGTCAATTTTTCTGCAAAACTACGTCAGCCTCACGCAGGGCTCACGCGATCTCGCCTTACCGAGTCTGGTGACCGGTCAGTGGAAACTGGGTGAAACCAACGGCTTTGCGGCGACCATCAGCACCATGCAGCTGATTATCTGGGTCGTCACGTTTGTCGCGATGCTGGCGCTGACGCTGTTCATCCGTTATTCGCGTATGGGCCGTGCCTGTCGTGCCTGCGCCGAAGACCTCAAAATGGCCAGCCTGCTGGGGATCAGCACTGACCGCGTGATTTCGCTAACCTTCGTCATTGGCGCGTTAATGGCGGCCGTAGCGGGCGTTCTGCTCGGCCAGTTCTACGGCGTAATCAATCCGTATATCGGCTTCATGGCCGGTATGAAAGCTTTCACCGCCGCGGTTCTTGGTGGGATCGGCAGTATTCCGGGGGCGATGATCGGCGGCCTGATTCTGGGCGTGGCTGAAGCGCTGACCTCAGCGTATCTGAGCACCGAATACAAAGACGTGGTTTCCTTTGCACTGCTGATCGTCGTGTTGCTGGTGCTGCCGACCGGTATTCTGGGTCGTCCGGAGGTTGAGAAAGTATGAAGCGCCTGAATCTGTTAAATGCGCTGGTCTCCGCTTTCGTCCTGCTGGTGCTGGCCGCATTCATCATGGGATTGCAGCTGAGCCTCGACGGCACAAAACTGGTGGTCAACGGCGCCGGTGAAGTGCGCTGGACGTGGATTGCCATCGGCTGCGCCATCGTGTTCGTATTCCAGCTATTCCGCCCGATGGTCAGCAGCGGCCTGAAAAAGGTCTCGGGTCCGGGCTGGGTTTTGCCGAGCTTTGATGGCTCGACGCCGAAACAAAAACTGCTGGCGCTGGTGCTGATTATCGCCGCTATCGCCTGGCCGTTTATCGTCTCGCGCGGCACGGTGGATATCGCCACGCTGACGCTCATCTACATAATGCTCGGCCTCGGTCTGAACGTGGTGGTCGGATTGTCCGGCCTGCTGGTGCTGGGTTACGGTGGCTTTTATGCCATCGGCGCTTACACCTACGCGCTGCTCAATCACTATTACGGCATCGGATTCTGGGAAGCCTTACCGCTGGCCGGTCTGGTATCGGCGGCGTTTGGTTTCCTGCTTGGCTTCCCGGTTCTGCGGCTGCGCGGTGACTATCTGGCGATTGTGACGCTGGGCTTTGGGGAAATCGTCCGCATCCTGCTGCTCAATAATACCGAACTGACCGGCGGACCGAACGGCATCAGCCAGATCCCGAAACCGACGCTGTTCGGGCTGGAATTCAGCCGTACGCCGCGCGACGGCGGCTGGGATACCTTCAGCAACTTCTTTAATGTTACGTATGATCCCAGTGACCGCATTATTTTCCTGTACATGGTGGCGCTGTTGCTGGTGCTCGCCACATTGTTCATCATCAACCGTTTGCTGCGTATGCCGCTCGGCCGTGCATGGGAAGCCTTGCGTGAAGATGAAATTGCCTGCCGTTCACTGGGCCTGAACCCGACCCGCATCAAACTGACCGCGTTCACCATCAGCGCTGCGTTTGCCGGTTTTGCCGGTACGCTGTTTGCGGCGCGTCAGGGCTTTGTCAGCCCGGAATCCTTCACCTTTGCGGAATCCGCCTTCGTGCTGGCTATCGTCGTGCTCGGCGGGATGGGCTCGCAGTTTGCAGTCATTCTGGCGGCTATTTTGCTGGTGGTTTCCCGCGAACTGATGCGTGATCTCAACGAGTACAGCATGTTGCTGCTCGGCGCATTAATGGTGCTGATGATGATCTGGCGTCCGCAGGGCTTACTGCCGATGAAGCGCCCGCAACTGAAACTGAAGCTGTCTAAGCAACAAATCGCGGATCAGGGGGAAAAGGCATGAGTTCGCAACCTCTGTTAGCGGTTGAAGGGTTGATGATGCGTTTTGGCGGCCTGCTGGCGGTCAACAATGTGGCGCTGAACCTCAATCAGGGCGAAATTGTTTCGCTGATCGGCCCGAACGGTGCCGGTAAAACCACGGTATTTAACTGCCTGACCGGTTTCTACAAACCGAGCGGCGGCACCATTAAACTGCGTGATCAGCATCTGGAAGGTTTACCGGGGCAGAAAATTGCCCGCATGGGCGTGGTACGTACTTTCCAGCACGTGCGTCTGTTCCGTGAAATGACGGTGATCGAAAACCTGCTGGTCGCGCAGCATCAGCACCTGAAAAGCGGCGTGCTGGCTGGGCTGTTCAAAACGCCGGGCTTCCGTCGCGCTGAAGCCGATGCTTTGGATCGCGCTGCTGACTGGCTGGAACGTGTCGGATTGCTCGAGCTGGCAAACCGTCAGGCGGGTAATCTGGCTTACGGCCAGCAACGCCGTCTGGAAATTGTCCGCTGCATGGTGACGCGTCCTGAAATCCTGATGCTCGACGAACCGGCTGCCGGTCTTAACCCGCGTGAAACCGAAGAGCTGAACCAGCTGATTGCCGAATTGCGTAACCAGCACAACGTGTCTGTTCTGCTGATTGAGCACGACATGAAACTCGTAATGGGTATTTCCGACCGCATCTACGTAGTGAATCAGGGCACGCCGCTGGCACAAGGCACACCGGCTGAAATTCGTAATAATCCTGACGTGATCCGCGCCTATTTAGGCGAAGGTTAATGGGCGAAGGCTAAGGGACAGAACAAGATGTTGTCATTTAATCAGGTATCCGCCCATTACGGCAAAATTCAGGCGCTGCATGAAGTCAGCCTGAGTATTAATAAAGGGGAAATCGTCACGCTGATCGGCGCGAACGGCGCGGGTAAAACCACACTACTTGGCAGTTTATGTGGCGAACCACGTGCGACGAATGGCTCGATTATTTTCGAAGGGAAAGACATCACGCAGTGGCAGACCGCCAAAATCATGCGTGGCGATATCGCGATTGTGCCGGAAGGCCGCCGCGTGTTCTCACGCATGACGGTGGAAGAGAATCTGGCGATGGGCGGTTTCTTTGCCACACGCGATCAGTATCAGGAACGGCTGGAGCGCGTGTTTACGTTGTTCCCGCGCCTGAAAGAGCGTCGTGTGCAGCGGTCAGGCACCATGTCCGGCGGTGAGCAACAGATGCTGGCGATTGGCCGTGCGCTGATGAGCCAGCCACGTTTGCTGCTGCTCGATGAGCCGTCGCTGGGGCTGGCACCCATCATCATCCAGCAGATTTTCGACACTATCCAGCAATTGCGCGAAGAAGGAATGACCATCTTCCTGGTCGAGCAAAACGCCAATCAGGCGCTGAAACTCGCTGATCGTGGTTACGTTCTGGAGAATGGCCATGTGGTGCTGGAAGATACCGGTGCGGCATTGCTGGCGAACGAAGCGGTGCGTGCGGCCTATCTTGGCGCATAAATTGGCATCGGATTTTAAAAATCTGTGTTAAATCTAACAAACCGCACGGCAAGCGCTTTGCGGTTTTTATTTTGTCTATAAATTAACATCTCTTACATTCGTATAACTTTGCACATCATCAGGAACATGTCATGAACACAGAAGGTTTACTCGCCGCCCGTATGGTCAGGCTTAAAAGTTCAGCCATCCGGGAATTGCTGAAACATAGCAAGATGGAAGGCGTTATTTCGCTGGCGGGTGGTATTCCTTCTTCGGCGCTTTTTGATTTCGACGGCCTGCGTGAAGCCACACATCTGGCCATTACTGAACAGCCGGAACATGCGTTCCAGTATGGTCTGACTGAAGGCAGTTATACGCTGCGTGAGCGTATTGCTGAGCTTTGTCAGGAGCGTGGTGTGGTTGCGCAGCCTGAAGATATCGTGGTCACTGCAGGCTCCCAGCAGGCGCTGGATCTGGTGATGCGCGCCGTGGTGAACCCCGATGATGTTTTCGTGGTGGAGCGCCCGACCTATCTGGCGGCGTTACAGACCCTGGAACTGGCCGAAGCTAAACTGCTGTCCGTCGGTTCTGATGGCGACGGCATGATTGTTGATGAGCTGGCGGAACGCCTAAAAACGCAGAAGATTAAAGGCGTGTATCTGGTGCCAACGTTCGGAAACCCGAGCGGCGTAACCCTGAGCCGTGCCCGTCGTGAGCAACTGGTGAAACTGGCAGCACAGCACGAATTCCTGATTGTAGAAGATGACCCGTACGGCGAACTGCGTTTCACCGACGAACGCCAGCCGACGCTGTTTGAGCTGTCGAAAGCGATGTTTGGTCACGCGGATAACATCATCTATACCTCAACGTTTTCCAAAATTCTGGCGCCGGGCCTGCGTCTGGGCTGGGTCATTATGCCAGACTGGTTGCTGCATAAAGTCGCCATCATCAAACAGGCCGCAGATCTGCATGCCAGCGCGCTGTCGCAGACCATTGCGGAATATTATCTCGGTCTGGGTCGTCTGCCGAAGCAGATCGAAACCATCCGTGCGGCGTATAAAAATAAATGCCAGATCATGGCCGGACTGCTGGAACGCGAGCTGGGCGATGTGCTGACGTTTGAATATCCGAAAGGCGGCATGTTCCTGTGGGCGCGTTTCCGCGAGCCGCGTAACTGCGCTGACTGGATGAAAAAGACGCTGGAGCAGGGCGTGGTGTTTGTCCCGGGTGAATTCTTCTATGCCGATAATCCGGATCACTCGACCTTCCGTCTGTCATTCGCCACCGCGACCGAAGAGCAAATGCACGAGGCAGTCGCCCGTTTGAAACGCGCCCTGTAATTTTCCCGTATTTCTCATCTAAGGCGCTTTGTTTATACAAGGCGCTTTATTTTTGCTCCGTCGCTCTGGCGCCAGAAAAAGTGGGGTCGTTTAAGGGTAAACCTCTATCTGCCAGACAGCCAGGGGCAGTTGCTGGCAGGTACAGTACCTCATTCATATTGCTCCCTGATATTCCACGGTATACCGCACATTTAATAAAAAAAATTGAATTTATAACACTTGGTCATTTAACCCTTATTGTATTAAGGTCATGTCAACACGAAATCAGGGAGGTTTATCGTGGCAGATATCGATAACATTTCAAGTGATATAGATGATGTTGCAAATAGAATTTCAGATATCATAATGTCCCCAGCCACAATTACCGGATTAATAAATGGTGCGCTTACCGTTCCTTTAGATATGGGTTGCCTGGCCATAGGATATTTTGATACAGATTCCCGTTTTGCACATCAGACACAGCGTTTTCGTATGGCTGAAGCAATACATAATGACATACTCAATTACAAGCATATAACAAATGCGGTAGAGATCATATTTAAAGAATTCGATAAATATGCTTCAGTGACCAAACAAAATAATGTCTATCGTGGCGTGGTATCCTCGATTGCCGGGCGTTTACTTACCGCGAAACTTATTGCGGTGATTGGTGCTGCTGTGCTGGCGAGAGTGTCATTTATCGGTGCACAAAGTGCCAAAAACTGGATTGGCAGGGTGACGATGATTTTGCTTATAGGGGGAATGAGTGAGCGCTCAATAAGAAAATCAGAAAGCCTTGCCATCGAAGCACCGGAGATTTACTGGCTCCTTCGACCCCATGATTATGACCTTACCTACTTTCTTTTTGAACCCGCTGTTAAGCCGTTCATTGATGCGGTGCACATAGGTGCTACGCGCGGACAGCCTGCGTTTGACAGGATAATCGATGCTGTAGGGCGAAAACTGCATGTCACACAATAAACCGCTTCTTGTTGTCGCAAAAGGCGCAGCGAAATGGGTGATATTTGCCGTCGTCAACGTATGGGATTTTTTTGAATCTGTGCTTTTTGTTGGCGGGTTAATCGGAAGCCTTATGCTGCCAGTTGTGTGGCCTATGAAATTCGTTTATGCCGCAGGATGGCTGGTTTGTTTCTTCTTTGTATCAAAGTGCATCGGAAAAATAGAAGGCTATAGGAAAAAAAAGCCGAAACATTAAATTAAGGAAATAAAAATGTCTAATCCTGCTTATTTGTGGTTAACGGATGAAAATGGTTCTCCTGTTATCGGAAGTTGTAATGTTCACGGGCGTGTGGGTTCTATTGAAGTGAAATCACTTTCACACCACCTGACAGTTCCGACGGATAGAAATACTGGGAAATTGACAGGTACGCGTATTCATACACCGATATTATTTCAAAAGGAATTTGATCGCACGACGCCAATACTTTACCGTACGATTAGTCAGGGAATTACGCTTAAATCCGCTGAGTTTAAGATGTATCACATATTAGACGCGGGTGTAGAAGCAGAGTATTTCAACATTCGCATGGAAAATGTGAAGATCACCGGAATTACTCCTAGCCTTCATCCCGGTTCGGGAACAGGAACGCATCTGGAAAATATTGAAATGCGCTATGAGTCAATTCAATGGAAATATGTCGATGGGAACATAATATTTAAAGACAGTTGGAATGAACGCACCGTAGCATAAATCTAATAAGATAAGCCGTCCTGCGGACGGTTTTTCCTAACGTTTAACCGGCATGAACCTCATTTTCTGCCATCTGCCTGTCATCCCCGCTTAACTTTCCCGTAACCTTATTGTCATTTTTCCGTGTCATTTTACCTCCCGACTCTACCCGGCTTACTTCAGGCTGCACTTGCAGCACACCAGCAGAATTCAGGAGACAGGCATGTTCATCAACCTCAAAAAAACGGTCATTGGCACCGCGCTGACGCTGGCTTTCAGCGCCAATGCTTTCGCTGTGACAGAAATCCCTTTCTGGCACTCTATGGACGGCGAGTTAGGCAAAGAAGTGAACTCGCTGGCGGACCGTTTTAACCAGACGCACCCTGATGTCAAAATCATGCCTGTCTACAAAGGCAAATACGATGAAAGCCTGGCGGCCGGTATTGCCGCGTACCGCACCGGTAATGCGCCGGCGATTTTGCAGGTTTACGAAGTGGGCACCGCGACCATGATGGCCAGCAAAGCCATCAAACCGGTTTACGAAGTGTTCAGCGATGCGGGCATTAAAGAAGACGTTTCCCAGTTCGTGCCGACCGTTTCCGGTTATTACTCCGATTCCAAAGGCCGTCTGCTGTCTCAGCCTTTCAACAGCTCCACGCCGGTGCTGTATTACAACAAAGATGCCTTTAAGAAAGCCGGTCTGAACCCGGATCAGCCGCCGAAAACCTGGCAGGATATGGCTGCGTACACCGAGAAATTGCGTGAAGCGGGCATGAAATGTGGTTACGCCAGCGGCTGGCAGGGTTGGATCCAGATTGAGAACTTCAGTGCCTGGCACGGTCTGCCAATCGCCACCAAAAACAACGGCTTCGATGGCACCGATGCGGTTCTGGAATTCAACAAACCAGAGCAAATCAAACACATCCAGATGCTTGAAGATATGAACAAGAAAGGTGATTTCACCTATTTTGGTCGTAAAGACGAATCCACCGCCAAGTTCTATAACGGCGATTGCGCGATGACTACCGCGTCTTCCGGTTCACTGGCTGACATCCGTCAGTATTCTAAATTCAACTACGGCGTAGGCATGATGCCTTACGACGCAGATATCAAAGGCGCACCACAAAACGCCATCATCGGCGGTGCAAGCCTGTGGGTGATGAACGGCAAAGACAAAGACACCTACAAAGGCGTTGCCGAATTCCTGCAATTCCTGACCACGCCGGAAATCGCAGCCGAATGGCATCAGAAAACCGGTTATCTGCCGGTGACGACTGCCGCGTATGAGCTGACCAGGAAAGAAGGCTTCTACGAGAAGAACCCGGGTTCTGACGTCGCCACCCGCCAGATGCTGAACAAGCCACCGTTGCCGTTCACCAAAGGTCTGCGTCTGGGCAACATGCCTCAGATCCGTACCATCCTGGATGAAGAGCTGGAAAGCGTGTGGAGCGGCAAGAAAACGGCGAAAGAAGCGTTAGACACTGCAGTACAGCGCGGGAACTTACTGTTACGTCGCTTCGAAGCTTCTACTAAGTAATCCAGTTTTGCTCCCTCCCCTGCGAAGGGGAGGGCTGGGGTGGGGTATTAAAGACAACTCAGTCGCTTGCCAAACCCCCTCCCAACCTCCCCCTTCGCAGGGGGAGGAGCCAAAAGCCAAATTCAAAACCAACCTGGTTTGCTCCCTTTCGGGGAGTCTTTTATATTAACGAGTAAACCATCATGAGTTCACACCGTCCCGGTTTTGGTTGCAGCTGGTTGCCCTACGCGCTGGTTTTGCCGCAGCTGTTAATCACCGCGATATTCTTCCTGTGGCCTGCCGGTCAGGCGCTGTGGTATTCGGTGCAGACGCTGGATCCGTTCGGCTTATCCAGTACCTTTGCCGGTCTGACTAACTTCGTGCAGCTTTTTCAGGACTCGTACTATCTCGATTCTTTCTACACCACGCTGAAATTCAGTTTTATGGTGGCGTTTATCGGGCTGGCCGTTTCGCTGTTTTTCGCGGCGCTGGTCGATCACGTTGTGCGCGGCAGCCGGATTTATCAGACGCTGATGATCCTGCCATACGCCGTTGCGCCTGCGGTGGCCGCCGTCTTGTGGATGTTCTTGTTCAGCCCCGGTCTGGGCCTGATTACTCATTTCCTCGGCTCGATAGGCTACAACTGGAACCACGCGCAAAACAGCGGTCAGGCGATGTTCCTGGTGGTACTGGCATCGGTCTGGAAGCAAGTCAGTTACAACTTCCTGTTCTTCCTGGCAGCGTTGCAGTCGATTCCTAAATCGCTGGTGGAAGCAGCGGCTATCGATGGCGCAGGCCCGGTTCGCCGTTTCTTCAATCTGGTATTGCCGCTGATTTCGCCGGTCAGTTTCTTCCTGCTGGTGGTCAATCTGGTGTACGCCTTCTTCGATACTTTCCCGGTGATTGATGCTGCGACGGCCGGTGGCCCGATGCAGGCGACCACCACCCTGATTTACAAAGTATATCGCGAAGGTTTCTCCGGTCTGGACTTGTCCAGTTCTGCCGCCCAGTCCGTGATTCTGATGCTGCTGGTTTGCGGCCTGACGTTCATTCAGTTTCGCTTTGTCGAGCGTAAGGTGCGTTATCAATGATTGAAAACCGCAGAGGGCTGGATATCTTCAGCCACATCATGCTGCTGCTCGGCGTGCTGGTGATCCTCTTTCCGCTGTACGTCGCGTTTGTGGCAGCGTCGCTGGACAACAAACAGATTTTTGACGTGCCGATGACGCTGATCCCGGGCACGCACTTGTGGGAAAACATCACCACGATCTGGACGCAGGGGGCGGGTAACAGCAGTCCGGCATTCGGACGGATGCTGATCAACAGCTTCATCATGGCGATGGTCATCACCGTCGGTAAAATTTCGGTGTCGATGCTCTCGGCTTACGCCATTGTCTACTTCCGCTTTCCGCTGCGTAACCTGTTCTTCTGGCTGATTTTCATGACGCTGATGCTGCCGGTGGAAGTGCGTATTTTCCCGACCGTCCAGGTGATCGCCAATCTGCATATGCTCGACAGTTACACCGGCCTGACGTTGCCGCTGATGGCCTCGGCGACCGCCACCTTCCTGTTCCGCCAGTTCTTTATGACCTTACCGGATGAGCTGCTGGAGGCGGCGCGTATCGACGGCGCGGGCGCGATGCGCTTCTTCTGGGACATTGTGCTGCCGCTGTCGAAAACCAATCTTGCGGCACTGTTTGTCATCACCTTCATCTATGGCTGGAACCAATATTTGTGGCCGATCCTGATCACCAGCGATGTCTCGATGGGCACGGCGGTGGCGGGGATTAAAAGCATGATTTCCTCCGGCGACGGCTCGACCCAATGGAATCAGGTGATGGCGGCCATGATCCTGACCTTATTGCCACCGCTGGCGGTGGTGCTCCTGATGCAGCGCTGGTTTGTGCGCGGTCTGGTAGACAGTGAGAAGTAAACTGAAATGGCAAATTTGAAATTACAGGCAGTGACCAAATCCTACGACGGCAAAAACCAGATTATCCAGAGCATTGATCTGGACGTCGCCGACGGTGAATTCATCGTGATGGTCGGGCCGTCGGGCTGCGGAAAATCCACCCTGCTGCGTATGGTTGCCGGGCTGGAGCGCACCACCTCCGGTGATATCTATATCAACGACCAGCGCGTCACCGAACTGGAACCGAAAGATCGCGGTATTGCGATGGTGTTCCAGAACTATGCGCTGTATCCGCATATGAGCGTGTTCGACAACATGGCATATGGCCTGAAAATTCGCGGCTTCGGTAAAGCGCAGATCCTCGCCCGCGTCGAGGAAGCGGCCCGCATTCTTGAACTCGGCCCGTTGCTGAAACGCAAACCGCGTGAGCTTTCCGGCGGGCAGCGTCAGCGTGTGGCAATGGGACGCGCTATCGTGCGTGAACCGGCGGTATTCCTGTTTGATGAACCGCTGTCCAATCTTGACGCCAAACTGCGTGTGCAGATGCGCCTTGAACTGCAACAGCTTCACCGCCGTTTGCGTACCACCAGTTTGTACGTCACGCACGATCAGGTCGAAGCCATGACGCTGGCGGAACGCGTGATCGTGATGAACAAAGGCATTGCCGAACAAATCGGTACGCCGTCTGAAGTTTACCGCCGTCCGGCAAGTCTGTTTGTCGCCAGCTTTATCGGTTCTCCGGCCATGAATTTGTTGCCGGGCCAGCTGACCACTGACGGTACATCGCTGGTAATGGAAGACGGATTCGAACTGCCGCTGCCGGTTCCTCGCCCGGAATGGGGAGGACGCGAACTGACAGTGGGCATCCGTCCTGAACATATTCATCTGACTGATGATTCGCAGAAGGGGATCCCGATGGTGCTGAATACGCTGGAACTGCTGGGCGCGGATAATCTGGCGCACGGCAAACTGGCGGACAGCGGTGTCGTGGTGCGTTTGTCGCATGAAGTGTTCCCGACAGCAGGCTCGTTGTTGCGCTTGGATTTCCCGGCGAAAGCGTTACACTTTTTCGATACTCACAGCGGATTACGGATGGAATAAACATGAAAGCCTGGCCATATCCTCGCATTGTGGCACATCGTGGTGGCGGCGCACTGGCACCGGAAAATACACTGGCAGCCATCGACACGGGCGCCAGATACGGTCACACCATGATCGAATTTGACGCCAAACTGGCGCAAGGCGGGGAAATCTTCCTGTTGCATGACGATACCCTGAACCGCACCAGCAACGGCTGGGGCGTGGCCGGTGAATTGCCGTGGGAAAAACTCGAAAAGCTCGATGCCGGTAACTGGTACAGCGCCGCTTTTAAAGGTGAGAAATTACCGCTGCTGGCGCAGGTAGCCGAACGCTGTGCGCGCCATCACATGATGGTGAATATTGAGATCAAACCCACCACCGGAACCGATGAGAAAACCGGCACCGACGTCGCGCTGGCCGCCCGGGAGTTGTGGAAAGATCAGGCCGTTCCGCCGTTGCTTTCCTCGTTTGAATTCGACGCGCTGGTTGCCGCCAAAAAAGCCGCACCGGAATTACCGCGTGGCTTGCTGATCGATGAATGGCACGAAAACTGGAAAGCGCTGACTGACGAACTGGAATGCGTTTCCCTGCATCTTAATCACAAATTGCTCAACGAAGAACGCGTTAAAGCCATCAAAGACGCCGGGCTGCATATTCTGGTGTACACGGTGAATAATCCGGCGCGTGCCCGCGAATTGCTGGGCTGGGGCGTGGACTGTATTTGTACCGATAAGATTGATGTGATCGGGCCGGATTTTATCTGACAGGAATAAGGCGCGGATCCCGCGCCTTAATTATTTTACCGCTGAGAATACTCAGTGTTTGAGCAGGCGCGGGAGTTGGTTATCCAGTTCCAGCAGGCAGGAATCCATATATTTCTCTGTGGTTTTGGTGACCAGCGCATAGTTATTTGCCTGCCAGTCAGCAAGCGGGGCGGTCACGACAGTTGGCGTACATTCTGCAATAACCCATGCGGAGAACATATTCGCATCTTCAGGCTTTTTATAGAATTTAATGGTGTAACGCAACTCGTAGTCCGAGTTGGTGCTGGAGAGGTCTTTATAAACCAGTAACCACTGTGCAGCCACAATATTCAGATTGTTTTTATACTGATAGCCGTTGCCATTTTTTTGCAGCCAGTTTGTGATGAGCGGCCTGGCCCGGGGTGTCAGATAGTTTTTCGTCGGTTCAGGCAGGGTT
Organism: Rahnella sp. RcJ3; assembly: GCF_009498575.1. NCBI lineage: Bacteria > Pseudomonadati > Pseudomonadota > Gammaproteobacteria > Enterobacterales > Yersiniaceae > Rahnella > Rahnella sp. RcJ3. The sequence goes on along the minus strand of NZ_QSNX01000025.1, from coordinate 39,267 downwards.
TTGATTTCAGACCCTTTCAGGTTTTCCTTACTGAAGGTATTCACGGCGATACCGCCGGCAAGCACAGAAGTCAGGACATTAAGTCCAACGCCCGCAGCGGTGTAAGAGGGCGTGACTTCACGCAAATACACATCAGGCGAGCGGTTATTATTCATATCTGCCGAGGCAAAGCCTGAGTACAGGCCAATAGTGCTGCCATTGGCGGCAGAGATCTTTTCAGATTGGGTCGTCGCACAGGCGGATAATAATAAACTGGCAGCAACTACGGTAATCCCTGTTGAAACTTTCATGCAATAATTTCCCTTTTAATTTTATAAAACACTATTAATGCGTCTTCAGGTGCGGATCCTGTTTTATTAGCCGCGCTGATTCAGGGGCAGAAAGACTTTATTCTTATCGGTCGGGAATAATAAAAGCATTAATAATAAATGCAAGGGGAGGGATATTTTTATTGTTTCTGGTGGTGATATTACCGGAGGTAAATAGTCAGTACAGCATTACGGCGATGAGGAATTTAAGAGGCACTGAGTGCCTCCCGGAATATTAAGGTGTCTGATTCAGCTTCTGCCCCAGCGTTTGATTATTCTGCTGGATCTGCAATCGTTGCTGATTGCTCTGGATTTGCGACTTCAGCTTGAGCTGCTGTTGTTGCTGGCTGGTGCGTAAATCCTGCTCCTGCTGACGTTTCTGCATTTGCTGATTGTTTTGCTGTTGTTGTTGCATGCGCTGTTGCGACGGATTGGTCAGCAACGGATCGTTAGGGTTCGGCACCTTTTCGACTGCACTGGCGGTCTGAACGGCAAACAGCAGCGGCAGCGCGGCGAGCATTCCATATAAACATTTCATCAGTTCATCCTCCGTTTCCAGTCATACGTTAAGTGTATGCCATCATGCCCCCGGACGGGGTATTTGAGCGCACGTTTCCCTCAAAGCGTGGTATTGCTCTCGTTTGCTCTATAATTGAACAGATGTAAACCACCTTCACACTTCGTGGTTTTCCCCATTCCGTTACAATCGTGCATCTTTCACACTTATCACTGACAACAGGGCTCAATTGCCGTGCCTTTACTCATAATCACCACTATTTTGTGGGCTTTTTCCTTCAGCCTGATTGGCGTGTATCTGGCCGGACAGGTCGACAGCGTATTTTCTGTGTTAGTCCGTTTAGGGCTGGCGGCGCTGGTTTTCCTGCCGTTCCTGCGCTGGAAAGGCCATCAGCTTACGACCATTCTGTTGTATATGGCGGTGGGGGCAATGCAGCTCGGGATCATGTATCTCATCAGCTTCGAGGCGTACCTGTATCTGTCTGTGCCGGAATTCCTGCTGTTTACGGTCATGACGCCGCTGTACGTCACGCTGATTTATGACCTGATCAGTGGCCGCAAAATCCGCATCGGTTATGCGCTCAGTGCGTTACTGGCGGTGGCGGGTGCAGCGATTATCCGTTACGACCACATCAGCGAACATTTCATTATTGGCTTATTACTGGTGCAGGCGGCGAATATCTGTTTTGCCATCGGACAGGTGGGCTATAAACGCCTGATGGAAACCCGGCCGATGCCACAGCACACGGCGTTTTCCTGGTTCTATATCGGCGCGTTGCTTTGCGCGGTGGTGGCGTGGTTCCTGTGGGGCAATCCGCAAAAACTGCCGACCACTGACCTGCAATGGGGCATTCTGGTGTGGCTGGGGATCGGCGCTTCAGGGCTGGGATATTTCATGTGGAACTACGGTGCGACGCAGGTCGATGCGGGAACGCTGGGGATTATGAACAACTTTCACGTCCCGGCCGGGCTGCTGGTTAACCTGGCCATCTGGCAACAGCAGCCGCACTGGCCGAGCTTTAGTATCGGTGCCGCTGTGATTATGTCCTCACTGTGGGTACACCGGCGTTGGGTCGTGCCGCGTCGCGCACAAACGGCAGATGATCGCACGCGTGCTGCCGCGCCGAACGAATAAAGGCTTCCGTCACCGGCTGGCGCTGTTCGCCGTCACGTACGGCGGCGTACAGGCGGCTCCATAAGCCATCGCCCAGGGTTTTGGTCACCACCAGACCCTGGCGCTCAAAACTCTCTACTACCCAGTGCGGTAACGCTGCAATTCCCATTCTCGCCGACACCATCTGAATTAATAACAACGTGTTATCGACACTTTTCAGTGACGGGCTGACGCCTGCCGGTTGCAGGAAATGACGCCAGATATCCAGACGCTGGCGTTGCACCGGATAAATCATCAGCGTTTCAGTGCTGAGATCTTCCGGCGTGATCACCGTTTTGGTCGCCAGCGGATGATCCGGTGCCAGCACCAGACGCACTTCAAAATCGAACATCGGGGAATAGTGCAAACCGCTGCGCGGCAGGATGTCAGAGGTTAATACGATGTCCAGCTCGCCCTGTTGCAGGGCGGGCTGCGGGTCGAACGTCACGCCGGATTTGAAATCCATTAACACCTGCGGCCAGTTCTGATGGAAGTTATCCAGTGCAGGCGTCAGCCACTGAATACAACTGTGGCATTCAATCGCGATACGCAGTGAAGTCTGGTGCGGCTCATTGCATGCCTGCAATGCCTGTTGAATTTGCGGCAGCACCTGTTCTGCCAGATTCAGCATGATTTCGCCCTGCGGGGTAAAACGCAGAGGCTGGCTTTTTCGCACGAACAATCTGAAACCGAGGCGTTGCTCAAGGTCACTGAACTGGTGCGACAGGGCCGATTGGGTCTGATGAAGCTGCGAGGCGGCTGCGGCCAGTGACCCGGTGTTGCGCAGTGCTTGCAACGTTCGCAGGTGTTTCAGTTCGATCATGAGAGTCCTTCACTGTGTCATGAATAATTTGCGCTTGTGGAATATACACTACCTGCGGATTATGGATGTGTAAACATCTGGATGGCTAAACAGGAATTTAAAAGATGACGATACTGAATCACACTCTGGGTTTTCCACGCGTTGGTCTGCGTCGTGAACTTAAAAAAGCACAAGAAAGCTACTGGGCAGGCAATTCCACTCAGGAAGAACTGCTGGCAACCGGACGTGAACTTCGCGCCCGTCACTGGAAGCAACAAGCTGAAGCAGGCGTGGATTTGGTGCCGGTGGGCGATTTCGCCTGGTACGATCACGTACTGACCACCAGCCTGTTGCTGGGTAACGTACCGGCCCGTCATCAGAATGCCGACGGCTCTGTTGATCTCGATACTTTATTCCGCCTTGGCCGTGGCCGTGCGCCGACCGGTAAACCGGCTGCCGCGGCGGAAATGACCAAATGGTTTAACACCAACTATCACTACATGGTGCCGGAGTTCGTGAAAGGTCAGAAATTCAAACTGGCCTGGACACAACTGCTGGAAGAAGTGGACGAAGCGCTGGCGCTCGGCCACAAAGTGAAACCGGTGCTGCTTGGCCCGCTGACTTATCTCTGGCTCGGCAAAGTGAAGGGCGAACAGTTTGACCGTCTTTCCCTGCTCAACGATATTCTGCCTGTTTATCAGCAGGTTCTGGCTGAACTGGCAAAACGCGATATCGAATGGGTGCAGATTGACGAACCGGCTCTGGTTCTGGAACTGCCGCAGGAATGGCTGGATGCATACAAACCGGCTTACACCGTGCTGGAACAGAGTAAAACTAAACTGCTGCTGACCACTTATTTCGACAGCGTCGGGCACAACCTCGACACCATTCGCCAGTTACCGGTTCAGGGTCTGCATATTGATGCCGTCGCCGGTCGTGACGATCTGCAAACCGTCATCAACGCGCTGCCAAAAGACTGGCTGATTTCTCTGGGGGTCATCAATGGCCGTAACGTCTGGCGCGCGGATCTCAGTACCTGGTTTGACCGTCTGAAGCCACTGGTTGAAGACCGTAAAATCTGGATCGGCAGCTCCTGTTCACTGCTGCACAGCCCGATCGACTTAAGCGTCGAAAGCCGTCTGGATGAAGAAGTGAAAAGCTGGTTCGCCTTCGCCCTGCAAAAATGTGCCGAACTGGCGTTGCTGACCGCTGCCCTGAACAATCCCACGGCCGAAGCGCAGCAAAAACTGGCGGAATACAGCGCGCCAATCCGCGCCCGTCGTGAATCCACCCGAGTAAACAATGCGGCCGTCGGTAAACGTGTTGCCGCGATTACTGCTGCGGATATTGAGCGTCAGCATGTTTACACCGAACGCGCCAAAGCGCAGCGTGCCCGTTTCAACCTGCCGGCATGGCCGACCACAACCATCGGTTCATTCCCGCAAACCACTGAAATCCGCGGCCTGCGTCTGGACTTTAAACAAGGCCGTCTGGATAACACTAAATACCGTACCGGTATCAGTGAGCATATTAAGCAAGCCATCAAAGAACAGGAACGTCTGGGTATCGACGTGCTGGTTCACGGCGAAGCTGAACGTAATGACATGGTGGAATACTTCGGTGAACATCTGGACGGTTTTGTGTTCACGCAAAACGGCTGGGTACAGAGCTACGGTTCACGTTGTGTGAAACCTCCGGTCATTATCGGCGACGTCAGCCGCCCGCAAGCGATCACCGTAGAGTGGGCGAAGTACGCGCAGTCTCTGACCGAAAAACCGGTGAAAGGCATGCTGACCGGCCCGCTTACGATCCTGTGCTGGTCGTTCCCGCGTGAAGATGTCAGCCGCGAAACGATCGCCAAACAAATCGCGCTGGCACTGCGTGATGAAGTCGAAGATCTGGAAAAAGCCGGTATCGGCATCATCCAGATTGACGAACCGGCACTGCGGGAAGGCCTGCCATTGCGCCAGTCTGAATGGAATGCGTACCTGCGCTGGGCGGTGGATGCGTTCAAACTGAATGCCGCAATTGCCCGTGACGACACGCAGATCCATACCCATATGTGTTACTGCGAGTTCAACGACATCATGGATTCCATTGCCGCACTGGATGCTGACGTGATCACTATCGAAACCTCACGTTCCGATATGGACTTGCTGGAATCGTTTAAAGACTTCGAATACCCGAACGAAATCGGGCCGGGCGTTTACGACATTCACTCGCCAAATGTGCCCAGTGTGGAATGGATTGAAGACCTGCTGCGTAAAGCTGCAGATCGTATTCCGGCAGAACGCCTGTGGGTCAACCCGGACTGCGGCCTGAAAACCCGTGGCTGGCCGGAAACCCGCGAGTCGCTGGAAAACATGGTGAAAGCCGCCAGGCGTCTGCGTGCTGAGAAAGCCTGAGTGAACGCTCTCTAGATTTACGTTGTGTTGTTGCTGAAACGTTTGGGGCACTCCGGTGCCCCCTTTTTATTTGAGTTTTTTGCGTCCCCGTGCCATTGCCGCATCAGTCCGCCCTCTGAAAGTGACACATGCCCGTGACGCTTTACAGGTGGAACCCTTCCGCCTGAAGGCTGCACCGGATGTGCAACGCCTGGCGGGGCGGAATTTCCATCTTCTTCCGCAAATTTTGGTCTTGTTTTTCTTTCTCCGGCGCAGATTCGCTATCATGGTGTGATTCTGCTGAAAGGTAGCCTGACCATGACCCATCTGCTTTGTCCCCTTTTAACGCCAGTACTTGAACATCCGCACGGTATCCGCCAGGTGTATTTTGCCGGTGCTCAGCATTCCGTGCCTGAACTGTCCTATCAGGTCGATTTCCCCCGGCTGGAACTGATTCTGGAAGGGGAGCAGATGATGAAATGCGAGGACGAACAGGGGAACAATCAGGATGTCCGCATGCTGGCGGGCGATGTGTTGTTCGTTCCCGCTAAAGGCTGGAACAGCCCGCAATGGCAGGAACCGGTACGCACGCTGACTCTGTTATTTGGCAAGCAGCAACTGGGCTTTAGTCTGCTGAACTGGGATGGCGCGCAGTTTACGTCCGGTGAAAAAGGCAATGTGGGCAGGCGCGGGTCGCGCGTGGGGGCGTTTATGTTGCAGGCATTAAACGAACTGGCCTGGCACCGCAGCGATCAGACTACGGCGCAGTTTCTGGTGAAAGGGTTGTTGAGCCACGCGCTGGACTTGTTCAGTTCCTTTGTGAAAACTGCCTCGCGCAGTCAGGCGCTTTTTGAGGCCGTTCGCCAGTATATCGAAGAACATTACCGCGAGCCGCTGACCCGTGATTCTGTCGCTAAGGCTTTCTATATTTCGCCAAATTACCTGTCGCATTTATTCCAGAAAAGCGGCGGTATCGGGCTGAACGAATACCTGAATTATGTCCGCCTTGAACAGGCGAAGAACTTGTTGAAAGGCTACGACATGAAAGTGAGGGAAGTGGCGCACGCCTGTGGCTTTGTCGACAGTAACTATTTTTGCCGCCAGTTCAGGAAAAGCACTGAGCGTTCTCCGTCAGAATACCGGCGGCAATACCGTAGCCAGTTGGAAAATAGGGCGTCGTAATCGTCAGGGCAGAACGATTTTCGTTCCCTGAGGCGAGGTGGCGAGTTTCTTTACGGCAGCCATCACTTTCTCCGGCGTGCGTAAAAAGGTGTGGATGCCGGTTTGGACGCAACGGCTGTGCGCAAATCGCTCACCGTTTTCCAGTTGAATTTCAGTGACTAAAAGCACAACATCGGCCTGAGCAATGTCGGTTTCTGACAGTGCATTTTCGAGGCCCAGCGCACCCTGAGTTTCAACTTTTACCGGCCATTTTTCGTGCTGACACAGTTTTTCCAGCTTTTCTGCCGCCATATAAGTATGCGCCACACCGCTGATACAGGCGGTTACTGCGACCAGTTTGAGCGACATAGTGTTTCCCCTGATTAAGAAAATTTATCCACCGAGCGTCACGGTATAACCGTATTTTTCGGCCATCGCATAAAACGGCGCAATAGCTGCGGCATCCGGTGCCGTCGTCTTATACATTGAATACGTTTTATCCAGTAACGGATACTTCGCTTCGCCGTATTTGTGAAAGGGCAGCAGATGGATTTCAGTTAAATTGAAGGGGTGCAGGAAATCCAGAATTTGTTGCATATTTTCAAGTGTTAACGTGAAACCGGGGATCAACGGCAGGCGGGGCAGCAGCTTAACGCCGCGTCGTGCCAGCGCCGTGAAATTCTGCAACACACGCGGCTGATCCATATTGAGCACTGCTCGTGCCTGAGCGGGATCCATTATCTTGAAGTCATACAACACCTGATCGCAGTGATCAGCAAGTGTCAGAAGATGACCCAGCGGTGCATCGCCCGCCGTTTCGATCGCTGTCGGAATGCCTAAAGCCTGCAATTCCCTGAGCAACTCACCGGCAAATGTGTATTGCATCAGCACTTCGCCGCCGGAAAGCGTGACACCACCGCCCGACGAGCGGAAAAAAATCTCATCCTTGAGCAGGCGCGTCATTAAGTCCGGCAGCGTAATATCTTCGCCGACATACTCCATTGCACCACTCGGACATTCGTTCGGATCCTGCAAACAGGTGCGGCAGTTCAGGCATTTTGCCTGCCTTTTGATGACCTGAATGCGTGGTGACATCGATTCAGGGTTGGCGCACCACGGACAGCGGTGGGGGCAACCTTTGAAGAAAACCAGGGTACGGATACCCTGGCCATCGTTGAGTGAAAAACGCTGAATGTTGAAGATGCGCCCGCGTCTTTCCGTTGCTTCCATAACAGGGATCCGCAGGTCAGAGCTGGTGCGCGGTGCGGCCGATAATGTCATCCTGGATCTCCTTTGACAGCTCAACAAAGAACGCGCTGTATCCCGCCACCCTGACGACCAGCCCCGCAAAATCCTGTGGACGTTTTTGCGCTTCACGAAGCTGCTCAGCATTCACCACGTTGAACTGCACATGCTGCAACTTCAGGCGGGTGAACGCGCAGAGGAAATCGGCCAGTTTATTCAGCCCCTGCTGGCCTTCAAGCGTTGATGGCGTGAACTTCACATTCAGCAGCGTACCGTTGGAGAGCAGTGTATTGTCGAGTTTACTGACGGATTTCAGTACCGCCGTTGGCCCCTGATGATCCTGGCCCAACATTGGCGAAAGTCCGCCATCTGCCAGTTGTTCACCGGCAAAACGGCCATCCGGCGTTGCGCCGACTACCGCACCTAAAGGTACGTGTGCGGAAACAGTATAAGAACCCGGCGTAAACTGACCACCGCGTGGATTGCGATACTGCTCGACTTCCTTACAGTAAAAACGCAGCAAATCTGCACTGATCAAATCGACTTCATCAATGTCGTTGCCATACTTCTCAAAGCGGTTGATCAGGCGGGCGCGAATGGCGCGGCCTTCCTCGCTGGCAAAATTCTCTTTCAGCGAAGCCAGTAATTCATCAAAGGTCAGGCGTTGCTGATCAAACACCATGCCTTTCAGCGCATACAGGGAATCGCTGAGGTTGGCGATGCCGATGCCCTGAACACCGGAAAAATTATAACGTGCGCCGCCAGCGGTAATGTCTTTGCCGCCGTCCAGACAACCTGTAATAAAGGAGGACAGCAGCGGAACCGGTGCCCAGTCGCGGTGGCCGATATCACAGATATTGCTGCCCTGCGCCATCAGCCTGACGTAATGGCTGATTTTCCGGCGGATCTGTTCCACCAGCTCAGGATAAGTAATCGCGGTGTTTCCTTCATTTTCATGCAGCGTCAGTTCCATGACTTTCAACAGGTTAAACATGGCAATATCATGCAGCCCGTAGGTTTTGCCAGGGATGGATAATTCCACGCAGCCCACTACCGCATAATCCCGCGCATCCTCAAGGCGCACGCCACGATTGAGAAATGCCGGAACCACCACTTCATCATTAAAGATTTGTGGAATGCCGGTGCCGAGGCGGATTGTTTCGGCGGTTTTCAGCAGGAACGGGCGGTCGATCAGTTCATTGACTCTCACGCCAAGGTTAGGCTGTGGCAGACAAATACTCTGATAGGCATCCAGGCACAGGAACGACAACACATTGACGGCGCTGCGTCCGGTGTCGGTCAGGCCGCCGAGTAAAATGGTGTAACCCGTCGGGAATCCGGCGAAGTAACGTGCGCTGGACGACGAGCGCAGCAGAACGATGTCGTTGCATTTCACCCACAGGCTTTCCAGCAGTTCTTTAAGAAACGCCGGGGATTCGCCGTGGGACAGCGAGTGCTGATAGAACGGCAGCATGTACTGATCGAAGCGCCCGAGGGACAGCGAACTGGCATTGGATTCGTATTGCAAAATGATATTCATATACCAGAACAGCTGGCAGGCCTGATAGAAATCCTGTGGCTTATGGCCGGAAATATGTCGCGAAATGCGGGCAATACGCGCCAGTTCTTGTTTTCTTGAGTCGTCCTGACAGGCTTCTGCTAACTCTTCTGCCAGCGCGGCGTAGCGCAAAATATGCCGCTGTGCTGCCTGCAGTGTAATCAGCGCTGCCTGATAAAAGGCATTATCCGGCGCGCCGGCAACGTGTTGCTGAAGTTCTGAAACTAAGCTATCCAGGCCCGAATTCAGCAGACGGGGATAATCGATAATGATGTGCCCCTGACCTTTGTCAGTCTGGTTGATACTGAAAATCTGCGTCTGAGTGGCCGCTTTCACTTCTTCCGGCATCTGGCTGTTAATGAAATCCTTCATCGAATGCGATTCCCAGTAAGGGAAAAGCTGCCTGCGGTAAATCTGTTTATCCTGCTCAGAAATGTTGAAACGGTCCTGCGGACGGGTGGGAAACGTGTCCAGCTCTTTCAGCAGCCAGCAGGGGTCCATTTCAGGGGAGATGATCCCCGCACGTGGTTTGACCGTACGGTTACCGACAATCAGCTCGTCTTCACGCAAGGCAATCTCAATGTTATCCAGAATGTATGCCGTGGCTTTCGCGCGGCGCAAAAGCGTGGGTTCGCCTTCTGTGCTGCGGTGACTTTCGGTATACAGCAGGGCACGTTCCAGCGAGATTTCACGCGGGCTGGCGAAAAGTGCGGCTTTAAGACGTTCTGTGCGGGAAGTCATCTCGTTCTCCTTGGGATCAATCCGTGACAGCAGCTTTGGCGAGATGCGCTGCGATTTTTTCCATGATGGCATCTGCGCGTTTTACGGCATCGCTGATGGCCACGCGCACCGTCACTTTGCCTTTGAAACGCTCTTCCTGTTTGATACCGATGTCTTTGGTCAGGATCACGATGTCGGCGGCCGCCACATCTTCCGGCGTCAGTTCGTTTTCCAGACCGATTGAACCCTGCGTTTCAACTTTGCATTCCCAGCCTTTAGCTTTTGCCGCACGTTCAATCGCTTCAGCCGCCATATAAGTATGAGCAACACCGGACGGGCACGCGGTGACAGCAATAATGTGAGTCATGATGTTTTCCTTTGGGTTCAGTTAATTTCGAAGTCCAGATCAAGGTCAGATTCCTGACGCGTTTTTGCCGACTGCTTTTTGGCGGCCAGATATTTCAGCGTGTTGACGCACAGTGCAGTGACAACCATGCCGACCAGCAGCGCGCCGATATACCCCAGTTTTCCCTGCACGACCGGCAGTACAATCAGCCCGCCCCAGCCGGCATAGCATTGCGCGCCAACCAGGGCGGCAGTCACCGCCGCACAAGCAGAACCGAACATGATGGAAGGAATGACACGCAACGGATCAGCGGCGGCAAAAGGTATGGCGCCTTCGGTGATACCGACACAGCCCATCAGCATGGCGGCTTTGCCCGCTTCGCGCTCTTCGGTGGAATAGTATTTACGGCCAATCAGCGTGGCAAAGCCCAGCCCCAGCGGCGGTGTCGCGATAGCCACGGCGGCAATCGCCACCACGGTATACACGCCCTGTGCCACGCAAATCAGCATGAAAGCGTAGGCCACTTTATTAACAGGTCCGCCCATGTCGAAGGCCAGCATCAGCCCCATGATGATGGCGAGCACAATAATGCTGCCCTGCTGCATGCCTTGTAGCCAGTGAGTCAGGGAGGTGGTCAACAAACCAACCGGTTCGCCCAGTCCCCACATCATGACGCCCGCAGTCAGCAGGGTGCCGATAATCGGGATCACGAAGATCGGCATCACCGAGCGCAGGATCTTCGGTACGCGGATCTTCTTAAGATAGAAAACGATAATGCCGCCCAGCAAACCGGCGATGATCGCGCCAAAAAATCCTGCGCCGAATGAGGCGCCGACCCAGGCGCCGATTGCCGAAGGGGCGAGCGCGGAACGGTCAGAGATGGAATAACCGATATAAGCCGCCAGAAAAGGCACCATCAGGGTTAAACCGGCGACGCCGATATCAAATAACTTTTTCAGGTTCGGATCGGTTGCCGCGTCCGGTACGGCACCTTTGCCATACAGCATCACCGAGACCGCCAGCAAAATGCCACCCGCGACCACAAAGGGGATCATATGAGACACGCCAGTCATCAGATGCTGGCGGGTATTTTTTAGAATATTGAGTAAGTCTTTCATGATGAACTCCACGAAAACCGGTGTCGGGCTGAAAATCGCAAATATCAGGGTTTCATTTCAAAAACCGCAGATACAGAAAGGCTATCGACCTCAACAATAGGCTGCTGGCTGTGGCGCTCATAGTGGACAAATTTGTGTTTTACTGGACTTTTGTAATGTCCTCACAAAAATGCGAGCCGGTTCAAATAACCCGAGACAATACGCGGTTTAGTGACGGTAGTGGCGCGTGAGCTGGCTCGCAAAAAACGATACACATTACATTTATCCAGTGTTTGTCATTTTTGTCTGGTAGCTATCGGATCCGCCTGACTCTTATGCTGCAAGGAGCCGGTGCATTACACCGGAATTTGGGATGAGGATTCAGAAATGGCCAAGAAGTTGAGCTTCACCTGCATGTTGGTAAATGGTGTTCACGCCCGCCCGGCCAGCCATATTGAAACGCTGTGCAACAGTTTCGGGTCTGTATTTAAGTGGCACAATGGGCGTACTGACCGCATTGCAGATGGTAAAAGTGTCCTTTCACTGATTGGTGCCGATATTCTGTTTAACGATGAATGTCACGTGACCATTGAAGGGAATGACGAAGATGCTGCGCATGCTGCGCTGGCACATTTCATTAAACATCAGCTGCCTCATTGCGATGAAGCCCTGCCTGAGCATGATGAAAATGCTGAATTTGAGCCGCTTCCTGAATCCCTGATGCATCTTTCTCCGCTGGTTTTCCGCGCCCGTTCAGTCAGTGAAGGCTGTGCGCTGGGGAAACTGGTCAGCCTGTCGAATGTGAATCTGGCGACACTCAGGGATTTACCGGAATCTCAGGGTAAAGATAAAGAACAAAGTCTGCTTTCCACCGGACTGGCACAGCTTGAAAAATCACTCGAATTACAGCTGATGGCGGACAACGGGACGATCACGGCAGTGCTGGAAGCGCACCGTTCTTTGCTGCGTGATAACAGCCTGCGGGAAGCCTTGCTGAGCCGCGTGGCGCAAGGCCGGAGCTGTGCGCAAAGCATTGTCGACACCGCCGCGCATTTCAGCTTGCAGCTTGCACAATCGTCCAGCGCCTATTTGCGTGAACGCGAGCTGGATATTCGTGATGTCAGCTTCCAGCTTTTACAGCAAATCTATGGCGAGGAGCGTTTTCCTTCCCAGCAGGCACTGAGCGAAGCCAGTATTTGTCTGGCAGATGAACTGACGCCAAGTCAATTTCTCGAACTGGATAAAACACATCTGAAGGGGCTGTTGCTCGGCAGCGGAGGCAGTACGTCGCATACTGTGATCCTTGCCCGATCGTTCAATATTCCTGCACTCGTTGGCGTTGATCCACAGCCACTTCAGGCTTATTTGCAGCAGAATGTGCAGATCGACGGCGATCTCGGGCTGATTGTCTGTGCGCTCAGCGAACCGGTGCGCCGTTATTATCGTCAGGAACAGGCGGTGCATCAGGCGCTGCGTGAACAGCAAAGTGAATATCTCAATAAACCGGGGTATACCGCTGACGGTGTGCGCCTTGAAGTGGCGGCCAATATTGCCCACTCGGTCGAAGCCAGCGCGGCGTTTGGCAATGGGGCAGAAGCTGTCGGACTGTTCCGTACAGAAATGCTGTATATGGATCGCGCCAGCGCTCCTTCCGAAGATGAGTTGTACAACATTTATTGTCAGGCTACGGATGCGGCCAACGGCAAAACCATCATTGTCCGCACCATGGATATCGGTGGCGATAAACCAGTTCATTATCTGAACATTCCTGCCGAAAACAACCCGTTCCTCGGTTATCGCGCCGTGCGTATTTATCAGGAATACCTGCCGTTATTCCATACGCAGTTGCGCGCGATCCTGCGCGCCTCGGCGCACGGATCGCTGAAAATCATGATCCCGATGATCTCCTCTATGGAAGAGATCTTATGGGTGAAAGATCAACTGGCTGAAGTCAGGCAGTCGTTGCGCAGTGAGCAAGTGCCGTTTGATGAAAAAATTCAGCTTGGGATCATGCTGGAAGTGCCGTCGGTGATGTTCATCATCGATCAGTGTTGCGAAGAGATTGATTTCTTTAGCATCGGCAGTAATGACCTGACGCAGTATCTGCTGGCGGTCGACCGTGATAACGCGAAAGTGACACGCCATTACAACAGCCTGAATCCGGCCTTCCTGCGCGGCCTCGACCACGTTGTGCGCGAAGTGCATCGCCACGGTAAATGGATTGGTTTATGCGGTGAACTTGGCGCGAAAGGCTCGGTATTGCCGCTGCTGGTCGGGCTGGGGCTTGATGAAATCAGCATGAGTGCACCGTCGGTTCCTGTGACCAAAGCACGGCTGGCCAAACTCGACAGCCGCGAATGTCGCCTGCTGCTGAACCGCGCCATGCAGTGTCGCACGTCGCTGGAAGTCGAACACCTGCTGGCGCAGTTCAGGATGGCGGTCAACGATGCCCCGTTGATTACGGCGGAATGTGTGGCGCTTAATGCTGACTGGCGCAGTAAAGAAGAAGTGATTAAAGGCATGGTGGATAACCTGATGCTGGCAGGGCGTTGCCGTTATCCGCGCAAACTCGCCGCCGATGTCTGGGCGCGCGAAGCCGTATTTTCCACCGGCCTCGGGTTTGGCTTTGCGATACCGCACACCAAATCAGAACACATTGAGCAATCGACTATCAGCGTCGCGAAACTCCCGCAACCGGTGCGGTGGGGCGATGAAGAAGCGCAGTTTGTCATCATGCTGACTCTCAATAAACACGCTGCAGGCGATCAGCATATGCGGATTTTCTCAAAGCTGGCGCGACGGATTATGCATGACAGTTTCCGTGATGTGCTGATGCATTCCACCACCGCAGCACAGATTGAAGCGCTGCTTAAACAAGAACTGGAACTCTGACAGGAGAGAATATGGAACTTTATCTGGATACGGCTGATATCAGTGCAGTAAAACGTTTATCGCGGATTTTACCGTTACAGGGTGTGACCACCAATCCGAGCATTGTGGCTAAATCGCAGACTTCCGTGTGGGAGGTTTTGCCCGGGCTTCGTGATGCATTAGGTGGTGAAGGGAAACTGTTTGCACAAGTGCTGGCGAATCAGACCGAACAGATAGTGGAAGAAGCTGAACTGCTGCATTCCCGCGTGCCGGGGCTGGTGGTCAAAGTGCCGGTCACCGCCGCCGGTCTGGCAGCGATTAAGATCTTACGTACCCGCAAAATTCCAACGCTGGGAACCGCGGTGTATGGTGCCGGGCAGGGACTCCTGTCGGCGCTGGCCGGAGCAGAATATGTCGCGCCGTATGTTAACCGGCTGGATGCCCAGGGGGGAGATGGCATTGCGATGGTGACGGAGTTGCAGCAATTGCTGTCCCTGCATGCGCCGCATGCCAAAGTGCTGGCCGCCAGTTTTAAAACGCCGCGTCAGGTTCTGGCCTGTCTGCTGGCAGGTTGTCAGTCGGTCACTATCCCGGTGGACGTAGCGGAGCAATTTATCAGTGCGCCTGCGGTACAGGCGGCTGTCGATAAATTTGAACAAGACTGGCAGGGTGCCTTTGGGCAGTTGTCGCTGTAATGGGTTAACTTCCCGTAAAAAGCCCGGCAGGAAAAACCTGTCGGGCTTTTGTCATTCTGGTCGGTGTCCTTTTACTGCACACCATACTTTTTATTACTTAACCCCATACTGCGCAAAGAAATCCAGCATCCGTTGCCAGCCGTCGGCGGCGGCTTCAGCGTGGTAACTCGGGCGATAATCGGCGTTAAACGCGTGGCCCGCTTCCGGATATACCACGATTTCCGCCGTAGCATTGGCTGCGCGAATGGCCTGACGCATGGTTTCAATGGTATCCAGAGGAATGCTGGAATCTTCTGCGCCGTATAAACCCAGAACCGGTGCATCCAGCGCGGCGGCGCGGTCAACCGGATTTGACGGGCTGGTCAGCGTTTTATCGCCGACCAGTTTGCCGTACCACGCCACGCCCGCTTTCAGCTGCGGATTGTGCGCCGCGTACAGCCAGGTAATGCGCCCGCCCCAGCAGAAACCTGTGATGCCTAATTTAGAAATGTCCCCGCCATGTTGTGATGCCCAGTGTGCAGTGTGATCGAGATCTGCAAGCACCTGCTGATCCGGCACTTTACTGACCAGTTTAGCAAAAAGCTCACTGATTTCAGTGTAGTCACGCGGGTCGCCCTGACGGAAGTACAACTCCGGCGCGATGGCCATATAACCCTGTTTCGCCAGACGGCGGCAGATATCCTGAATGTGTTCGTGTACACCAAAAATTTCCTGCACCACCAGCACGATCGGCAATTTACCGGTGAACTGTTCCGGACGGGCGAGGTAGGCGGGCATATCTTCGCCCTGCGAGGGTATGGTGGTCTGGCCTGCGTGCAGCCCGTCAGTATCGGTATGGATAGTGGTGCTGGCGACGGGAGTGACGGCAGGGGCAAAGCTGGTCGGAGCCTGTTTCAGGGTAAGCAATTCTTCTTTTTTCATTGGGGTCTCCAGGCAAGTGTCCATACGAAAATCTGTGGCTATGGATTAAAACTATAGCCGGAAAGCATGAACAGCAAGGCGCAAGAGATGTTCTATAGTTAAAAGTTAATCAGGAAAGTCATCATGGAAGATTTACAGAACGTCTACAGAACACCCGAAACCTTTGTCGAGGAGCTATGTTCAATGTCAAAATCACCCTCTAAAGTGACCAAGAAAAGCGAGTCAAAATCGGTAAGCCGCGCCCCCGCCACGGGCATTGAATCTTCACAGCCAGGCCTGGGGGATCTTGCGCCCGGCGATCGTATTTATCAGCCTTCGCCACAACCGACACCGCCAGGAAAAGAACCGACAGCGTCCGGCAGTGCGAAGAGTCCGGAAAATACCAATGCTAAACTCGATGCATTAGAACGCCACCGCAAAAATGGTGAAAAACAGCCGCTGACCACCAATCAGGGCACCAAAATCTCTGATGATCAGAACTCGCTGAAAGCCGG
Organism: Rahnella sp. RcJ3; assembly: GCF_009498575.1. Lineage (NCBI taxonomy): Bacteria > Pseudomonadati > Pseudomonadota > Gammaproteobacteria > Enterobacterales > Yersiniaceae > Rahnella > Rahnella sp. RcJ3. The sequence goes on along the minus strand of NZ_QSNX01000025.1, from coordinate 22,996 downwards.
AAATCGTGGCCCGACACTGCTTGAAGATTTCATTCTCCGTGAAAAAATTACTCACTTCGACCATGAGCGCATTCCCGAACGTATCGTTCATGCGCGGGGCGCTGCGGCGCACGGTTATTTCCAGCCCTATCGCAGTATGAAGGCGGTGACCAAAGCCAGCTTCCTGTCTGATCCTGAAAAGAAAACGCCGGTATTTGTGCGTTTCTCTACCGTTCAGGGTTCCCGTGGTTCGGCAGATACCGTGCGTGATATCCGCGGCTGGGCGACCAAGTTTTATACCGATGAAGGCATTTACGACCTGGTCGGTAACAATACACCGGTGTTCTTTATTCAGGATGCCCATAAATTCCCTGATTTTGTGCATGCGGTAAAACCCGAACCGCATAACGAAATCCCGCAGGGAGCGAGTGCGCACGATTCCTTCTGGGATTACGTGTCCCTGCAACCGGAAACCCTGCATAACGTGTTCTGGGCGATGTCTGACCGGGGCATTCCGCGCAGTTACCGCACGATGGAAGGTTTTGGCATCCATACTTTCCGTTTCGTGAATGCAAAAGGCAAAGCCACTTTTGTGCGTTTCCACTGGAAACCGCTGGCCGGAAAAGCCTCTCTGTTATGGGATGAAGCGCAGAAACTGGCCGGGAAAGATGCCGATTTCCACCGCCGTGATTTGTGGGAAGCCATCGAAGCCGGAGATTATCCGGAATACGAACTGGGTGTGCAGTTGATCCCTGAAGAAGATGAATTCAAATTTGATTTCGACCTGCTCGACCCGACCAAACTCATCCCTGAAAAACTGGTGCCGGTAGAACTGATCGGCAAAATGGTGCTCAACCGTAACCCCGATAATTTCTTTGCTGAAACCGAGCAAGCCGCGTTCCACCCGGGGCACATTGTGCCGGGCATAGATTTCACCAATGATCCGCTGTTGCAGGGGCGACTGTTCTCTTACACCGACACGCAAATCAGTCGTCTGGGCGGGCCTAATTTCCATGAAATTCCGATTAACCGGCCGACGTGCCCTTTCCATAACTTCCAGCGTGACGGCATGCACCGTCAGGACATTGATACGAATCCGGCGAACTACGAGCCGAATTCCATCAACAATAACTGGCCGAGGGAAACACCTCCGGCAGCGTCCGGCGGTGGCTTTGAAAGTTATCCTGAACGGGTTGATGCAGAAAAAATCCGTCAGCGCAGTCCGTCATTTGCCGAATATTATGCCCATCCGCGCCTGTTCTGGCTGAGCCAGACAACAGCGGAGCAGGATCATATTATCGGCGCTTTCTCATTTGAATTATCGAAGGTGGCGCGGCCGTATATCCGCGAGCGGGTCGTGGATCTGTTAGCGCATGTTGATCAGACGCTGGCGCAGAAAGTGGCGAAAAATCTGGGTATTACCCTTTCCGCTGACACCCTGAAGATCAAACCGCCGAAGCCCGTGAATGGGCTGAAAAATGATCCGTCGCTGAGTTTGTATGCCAGCGGTAAAGGCACGATCAAAGGGCGGCAGGTGGCGATATTGCTGGGTGAAGGTGTGAATGCGGCGGATGTTCTGGAAACCTTACAGGCACTTCAGGCCGCTGGCGTTCACCCTAAGCTGCTGGCCAGTCACTTAGGGAGTGTGACTGCCGATGATGGTTCTACGTTGCCGGTTGATGCGACGTTTGCCGGATCGCCTTCCATCACCGTTGATGCAGTGATTGTTCCGCATGGGCATATCGACGCACTGCTGATGAATGGCGATGCACGGCATTATGTGCTCGAAGCCTACAAACACCTGAAAGTGGTGGGGCTAAGTGGCGATGCACGCCGCTTCAAATCGCTGCTGGGGCTGACGGACGATGTGCCGGAAGAGGGCGTTGTGGAAGGTGAAAAAGCAGAAGGAGCGTTGCTGAAGGCGTTTCTGAAAGACATGCTCAAACACCGGATCTGGTCGCGCAGTGCGGCGGCAGATGCCGTTCCTGCCTGATTAACTGTAACTGATAAACAGGCAATCCCCGGCAGCGGAGATTGCCTGTTTAAAATTCCCTCACCCTCCTTATTTTGTGACTTGAATCACAAAATAAATGTATGTGAAATTCCCGTTGTTACATCATAGTGACGACCGTCACGAAATAACGTCACAATGTTCAGTACAGTTGCCGGGTGTTCCTCCTGCCAATAAATGACCTTACACACAGAGGAGTTTGTTATGTCTCAGCCTGAAGTTTTCCATCTTGGCCTGGCCAAAAAAGATTTAAACGGCGCGACGCTGGCGATTGTTCCCGGCGACCCTGAGCGCGTGGAAAAAATTGCCAAATTGATGGAGAACCCGGTTCGTCTGGCTTCCCACCGCGAATTTACCTCATGGCGTGCTGAGCTTGATGGCAAATCTGTGATTGTTTGCTCAACCGGTATTGGTGGCCCTTCGACCTCTATTGCGGTTGAAGAACTGGCGCAACTGGGGATCCGTACTTTCCTGCGAGTCGGCACAACTGGCGCTATCCAGCCACACATCAATGTCGGTGACGTTCTGGTCACGACCGCTGCCGTTCGCCTTGATGGCGCGAGCCTGCACTTTGCGCCGATGGAATTCCCTGCAGTAGCCGATTTTGCCTGCACCACCGCGCTGGTTGCGGCGGCAGAAGCCGTGGGTGCCGCGACGCACATTGGCGTTACCGCCTCTTCTGACACCTTCTATCCGGGTCAGGAACGTTATGACACTTACTCTGGCCGTGTTGTCCGTCGCTTCAAAGAATCGATGAAAGAGTGGCAGGAAATGGGCGTCATGAACTACGAAATGGAATCCGCGACTCTGCTGACCATGTGTGCAAGCCAGGGTCTGCGCGCGGGGATGGTGGCGGGTGTTATCGTGAACCGCACGCAGCAGGAAATCCCTAATGCGGAAACCATGAAAAAGACTGAAAGTCATGCGGTGAAGATTGTTGTAGAAGCAGCCCGCAGGCTTATTTAGTCCCTATAAAACTAAAACAACCACATCACATCATCACATCAATGGGCTGCCTCTGGCGGCCCGTTTTTTTGCCCTGCTAAGCAGATCTGTTAAGGTCATGTTAGTAATCCATCTGGAATAATTGATGAACCTCCTCCCGGATCTCTGACAAAAGGAACTGCATTTTTGACTGTTCACGACCTTCTTGAGTACACCACTACCTTCATCCGCGCCCATCAGGTGTGGGCTGCACCGATCGTTTTCTTTCTGGCTTTTGGTGAGTCTCTGGCATTCCTTTCCCTGCTGCTCCCGGCAACGTTTATCTTGCTGGGACTCGGCGCGCTGATCGGCGAAACCGGTATTCCGTTCTGGCCCATCTGGGCCGCCGCCGCCGCAGGCGCTTTCTTGGGAGACTGGCTTTCTTACTGGATTGGTGCCCGTTATCAGGATCGGGTTGGCAATTTCTGGCCTTTCTCCCGCCATCCGCAAATGCTGGTTCGTGGACATGCTTTCTTTGAAAAATGGGGCATGCCCGGGGCTTTCATTGGCCGCTTCTTTGGCCCGCTTCGTGCCGTTGTGCCACTGGTTGCCGGTATCTGCGGTATGCCGCAAAAATATTTCCAGATTGCGAATGTGACGTCTGCACTCATCTGGGCTTTCGGCATCCTGGCGCCAGGTGCTTTCGGCATTCAGTGGCTGAGCCGCTGGTTTTGAATGCTGCTCTCTGTGGCTGGCTATCGCAAGGGGGCAAATACAGAGAAATTCCTTTTTGGAAGACGTCTCGCAAAGGCTCAATGCAACAGAAAATAGACTGGACATCCATACAGCCTGACATTACCTTGGCCGCAAGAGACTTTAAGAGGGAAATCGCGTGGATATCAGCATCCTGACAGCCCTGGGGGCGGGGTTAGTGGGCTTACTCGTAGGTTGGCTTATCGCCAGCCTGCGCCAACAGCAACAGCAGACGGAGTATGAAACGCAGCGCCGTTTGCTGGAACAATCGCTGGAACAGGCTAAAGCGGAAAATGATACGCACAAAAGCGAGCGGCAATCAGGGCAGCAGCAACTGCGTGAGGCTGAACTTGAGCTGCGAAAACTGCATAGCCTGCAGGCGGCCAGTCAGGAAAAATTACAACTGCTTGCCCACTGGCAAAACGAGTGTGAGCAACTGAATCAGGAACTGCGTGCGCAGCGGGAAATCAACAGCGCGCAGGAAGCAGAGTTGCGTGAGGTTTCAACCCGTCTGGATGAAACCCGCATGGCGGCTGAAGAAAAGCAGCGTCTGCTGATTAACAGCGAACAGCGCCTGAGCAGCCAGTTTGAAAATCTGGCTAACCGGATTTTCGAACAAAATGGCCGCCGTGCCGACGAACAGAACAAGCAAAGTCTCGACAAGTTACTGTTGCCGTTGCGCGAGCAACTGGATGGTTTCCGTCGTCAGGTGCAGGACAGCTTTGGGCAGGAAGCCCGTGAACGCCATACGCTGGCGCATGAGATCCGCAATCTGCAGCAACTGAATGTGGAGATGGCCCGTGAAGCCGTCAACCTGACCAAGGCACTGAAAGGTGACAACAAAACGCAGGGCAACTGGGGGGAAGTGGTGCTGAGCCGCGTGCTCGAGGCTTCCGGTTTACGTGAAGGGCATGAGTACCAGACTCAGGTCAGCGTGCAGGTTGACAGCAACAGCCGGATGCAACCCGATGTGGTCGTCAGGTTACCGCAGAATAAAGACGTAGTGATTGATGCCAAAATGACCCTGGTCGCGTATGAGCGCTATTTCAACAGCGAGGATGACAGCGAGCGGGAAGCGGCGCTCAATGAACATATTGCCTCGGTTCGCGGACATATCCGCCTGCTCGGGCGCAAAGATTACCAGCAACTTCCCGGTCTGCGCAGCCTCGATTATGTGCTGATGTTTATCCCTGTTGAGCCCGCTTTTCTGCTGGCTATCGACCGTGAGCCAGAATTGATTAGCGAAGCGCTCCGGCACAATATTATGCTGGTCAGCCCGACGACCCTGCTGGTGGCGCTGCGAACGATCAGTAACTTGTGGCGCTATGAGCATCAGAGTCAGAACGCCAAACGTATCGCCGACCGCGCGGCACGTCTTTACGACAAACTGCGGCTGTTTGTGGATGACATGGAGTCGATGGGACAAAGTCTCGACAAAGCGCAGGGAAGTTATCGATCCGCGATGAATAAACTCTCGCAAGGCCGTGGTAATCTTATCGGACAGGTGGAAAGTTTCCGCGCGCTGGGTGTTGAAGTTAAACGGCCTATCAGTCCGTCTCTGGCTGAAATAGCGAAAGCGGAAAATGAACCTGAAGACACCGCATCTCTGCCCGATACCTCTGATGCGGAAGAAGAACAGACGCTGAACCCGGGTGAGTTAACTCCCCACCAGCAGACATAGCGGGTCAGAGGGCCTGCACTGTATTTGTGATTCAATGCATGAATTTTTGCAATATGTTGAATCACCATCGGTGATGGGGCTTTCGAACGGGTTCTGATACACTTCTCCCCAAGAGTTCGACTGAAAAAGCAGGCATAAATAATGGAAAAGCAGACGCCGGAAACCACCCATTTTGGTTTTCGTACAGTAGCCAAAGATGAAAAACAGGAAATGGTGGCAGAAGTCTTCCATTCCGTTGCGGCAAAATATGATTTGATGAATGATCTGATGTCTTTCGGTATTCATCGCATCTGGAAACGCTTCACTATTGATTGCAGCGGTGTCCGTCAGGGACAACGTGTGCTGGATCTGGCCGGTGGTACGGGCGATCTGACCGCAAAATTTTCCCGTCTGGTGGGTGAGAAAGGCGAAGTCGTGCTGGCGGATATCAATGATTCCATGCTGAAGATGGGCCGCGAAAAGCTGCGCAATCTTGGCATCGTCGGCAACGTCAGCTACGTTCAGGCGAATGCCGAGGCTCTGCCGTTCCCGGATAACTATTTTGACTGTATCACCATCTCTTTCGGTCTGCGTAACGTGACTGAAAAAGAGAAGGCGCTGCGTTCCATGTTCCGCGTACTCAAGCCGGGCGGGCGTCTGCTGGTACTGGAATTCTCCAAACCGGTGCTGAAGCCGCTGAGCAAAGCTTACGACACCTATTCCTTCCATATTTTACCGCGTATTGGCGAGCTGGTTGCACACGATGCCGAAAGCTACCGGTATCTGGCTGAATCAATCCGTATGCATCCGGATCAGGAAACACTGAAAGGAATGATGGCGGACGCAGGTTTTGAAAATGTGACTTATCACAACCTGACTGGCGGCATTGTGGCGTTACATCGGGGTTTCAAATTCTGATATGAGTATGCCGATGTTGTTAACGCCGTTACTGACTGCCGCTATCGAGACGCCGCTTAATTACCTGCTTTTCAGAGATCGCAGCATGAAGGCGGCGCGGACACGTCTGGCCGGTAAAGTTCTGCGTGTTGAATTGCAGGAACTGAGTACACCACTGACGTTTGTGTTCAGTGAACAGAAAATTGATGTGCTCGGGCAATGGGACGGCGCGGCAGATTGCACCGTCACCTCGAAACTGTCAGTGCTGCATAAGTTACGTGATCGCCAGCAGTTGTCGCCCATGATGCGCAGTGGCGAGCTGGTAGTTGATGGCGATATCGCCCTGGTTCAGCAGTTCTCTGCATTGCTGGATATGGCGGAAATTGAGCCTGCGGAATTTCTGGCACCCTATATCGGTGACATTGCGGCACAGGGGCTGAGTCAGACCGTGCAGGGCGTTTTCAGCTTTTTGCAAAAAGGGTTGAAACACCAGCAGAGCTATGTGGCGCAAACGCTGACTGAAGAGTGGAAAATGGCACCCGGTCCGCTGGAAGTTGTCTGGTTTAGTGATGAGGTTTCCGCACTGGTGTGTGAGCTGGATGCGCTGGATAAACGTATCAAAAAACTGGAGGACAAACCGTGACGCCTAGGGAAATGCGACGTTTATATCTGATTATCCGCATGTTTCTGATCTACGGCCTTGACGAACTGATCCCTAAAATCCGCTTAACGTTACCACTGAGAATTGGTCGTTATCTTTTTTTCTGGTTACCAAATCGTCATAAAGAAAAGCCGTTAGGTGAGCGCATGCGCCTGGCACTGGAACAGCTTGGGCCGGTTTGGATCAAGTTCGGTCAGATGATGTCTACACGCCGCGATCTTTTCCCCCCGCACATAGCCGATCAGCTGGCTTTGCTTCAGGACCATGTTCCGCCGTTTGATGGTGCGAAAGCCCGTCAGCAAATTGATGCCGCGCTGGGTGGCCCGCTGGAAACCTGGTTTGATGAGTTCGATCAGACGCCGCTGGCGTCTGCGTCGATTGCTCAGGTGCACACGGCGATCCTGAAAGAAAACGGCAAACCGGTGGTGCTCAAAGTTATCCGTCCGGATATTTTACCGACCATTGTTGCTGATATCCGTTTGATGTCGCGTCTTGCTGGCTGGCTACCGATTTTGTTACCGGATGGTCGCCGTTTGCGTCCGCGTGAAGTGGTACGTGAGTATGAGAAAACGCTGCTCGATGAACTGAATCTGTTACGTGAAGCCGCGAATGCCATTCAGCTTCGCCGTAACTTTGAAGGTAGCCCGATGCTGTATGTGCCGGAAGTGTACCCGGACTATTGCAGCGAACAATTGATGGTGATGGAACGTATTTACGGGATCCCTGTTTCTGATATTGAGGCGCTGAAAAAACAGGGCACCAATATGAAATTGCTGGCGGAGCGCGGTGTACAGGTCTTCTTCACTCAGGTTTTTCGCGACAGTTTCTTCCATGCGGATATGCATCCGGGCAATATTTTTGTGAGCTACGAAACGCCTGAAGATCCTTGCTACATAGGCATTGATTGCGGCATAGTTGGTTCGCTCAATAAGGAAGACAAGCGCTATCTGGCGGAGAATTTCATCGCGTTCTTTAACCGTGATTACCGCAAAGTAGCTGAATTGCATGTCGATTCCGGCTGGGTCCCGCGAGATACCAACGTTGAAGAATTCGAATTTGCAATTCGGACAGTGTGTGAACCGATTTTTGAGAAACCGCTGGCGGATATTTCCTTCGGTAACGTATTGTTAAATCTGTTTAATACGGCTCGCCGTTTTAATATGGAAGTCCAGCCTCAGTTGGTGTTGCTGCAAAAGACACTGTTGTATGTAGAAGGCCTCGGGCGTCAGCTTTATCCTCAACTGGATTTGTGGACAACGGCGAAACCTTTCCTCGAAAGCTGGGTTCGTGATCAGGTGGGTCTGCCGGCGATGATCCGCGCACTGAAAGAGCGTGCGCCGTTCTGGATTGAGAAAATGCCTGAACTGCCAGATTTGGTTTATCAGAGCCTGCATCAGCACAAGCTGTTGCAATACAACATTGAGAAGCTTTCCTCCCAGATCCATAACCAGAGTTCCCGTCAGGGGCAGTCTCGTTATTTGTTGGGAATGGGTGCGACGCTGTTACTGAGCGGAACCCTCTTACTGTTGGGTGGCGTTAAGGTTTACCCCGCCTGCCTGATGGCAGCCGGTGTTGTTTCCTGGTTAATCGGATGGAAGCGCGCCAGCTGAGCAAATTGTTTTAAATCGAATGCCGTTTGCGGACGGCAATAAATGTCGTTCCTTCCTGTTTGAGGTGAAAATAATGGGTGGTATTAGTATTACAAAAATCCTGATCCTCGTTGTTCTTGTGGTACTGCTGTTCGGTACGAAGAAACTGCGTGGTCTGGGTTCTGATCTGGGTGCTTCCATCAAAGGCTTCAAAAAAGCCATGAGTGACGACGACAGCCAGTCAAAAACTAAAGACGCTGACGTTTCTCCCACTGATGCTGATTTCGTAGCAAAGTCTGTTGAAAGCAAGCCAGAAGCGAAAGCAGAAGACACCAAGAGCCAAAACAAAGAGCAGGTATAAGCCGTGTTCGATATTGGATTTAGTGAACTGCTGCTGGTATTGGTGATTGGCCTGGTTGTCCTCGGGCCCGAGCGTTTACCTGTAGCAGTCAGAACAGTAGCAGGCTGGATCCGTACGCTTCGTGCCATGGCTGCTTCAGTTCAAAGCGAATTGTCGCAGGAACTGAAACTCCAGGAATTGCAGGATAGCCTGAAGAAAGCGGAAGAAGCCGGTCTGAAGAATCTCACGCCAGAAATCAAAGCGTCTATGGACGAGTTGAAAGAAGCCGCAGAATCTATGAAGCAGTCGATCAATTCAGGATTGAATCCTGCAGAGAAAGCTGTGGAAGAAGCCAAAGCGGAAGGCAACACCATCCACAACCCTGTTCTGGATGAAGCTGAAGCGCACCATGATGCGGGTGTCTCTCCTGCTGCTGCCGACAATGTGGTTTCTGCACCGGCAACGGCACCGCAAAGTGCTGTTGATGCCGCTCTGGCCTCAAATAAAACGGCGCATGTTGCGGCTGAAAAGCTGACGGCCTCGGCGGAACACGCGGCTGACGCTTCTGTTGACGTTTCACCGGTTGTGAAAACTGCTGCTGAAGCCCCTGTGGCTGAACCCGCAGCACCGGCTAAACCGGCTTCATCAACTCAAACGACAGGCGAGCGTTAAACATGGCAGTTGAAGATACACAACCCCTTATCAGTCATCTGATTGAGCTGCGTAAGCGCCTGTTAAATGCCATTATCTGCATTATTGTGGTGTTTTTAGCGCTGGTTTATTTCGCAAATGACATCTATCAGTTGGTGGCTTCACCGCTGATCAAACAAATGCCGCTGGGCGCGAGCATGATTGCGACTGACGTCGCGTCGCCGTTCTTTACGCCTATCAAACTGACCATGATTGTCTCGGTGTTTGTCTCTGCACCGTTCATTTTGTATCAGGTCTGGGCATTTGTGGCTCCGGCGCTCTACAAACACGAACGCCGTCTCATGATGCCGCTGCTGTTTTCAAGCTCCGCGTTATTTTATCTCGGTGTGGCGTTTGCTTATTTCGTCGTGTTTCCGCTGGCGTTTGCTTTCTTTGCGAAAACTGCACCGGCTGGCGTGCAGATAGCCACCGACATTAACAACTATCTCGATTTCGTGATGGCGTTGTTTATGGCGTTTGGCGTCTCCTTCGAAGTGCCTATCGCGATTGTGTTGCTTTGCTGGAGTGGTGTAACGACACCCGAAGACTTGAAAAAGAAACGTCCGTATGTGCTGGTCGGGGCTTTTGTGGTCGGGATGTTGTTAACACCGCCGGATGTGTTCTCGCAAACATTGCTGGCCATTCCAATGTACCTGTTGTTTGAAATCGGCGTGTTCTTTGCCCGTTTCTATGTCGGAGGCCGTCGCCGGTCGGACGTCGACAACGAGACCGATCCGGATCAGCCTGCTTAAAGTTTCTTTCGTTATACATAGAAACCGCCCTGTTGGGCGGTTTCTGTTTCAGGACTCCCCATGTTTGAAATCGGTATAAATCTCACCAGCAGTCAGTTTGATAAAGATCGGCTGCAGGTAGTGGAAAGAGCCAGAACTGCCGGTCTGAGCGGCATGTTGATCACCGGAACGTCAGCGCAGGAAAGTGTCGAAGCGCAGAAAATGGCGGATGAGCATCCTGATTTTTGCTGGTCGACGGCGGGCGTGCATCCGCATCAGGCAAGTGACTGGAATGCGCAGGTTGAAGCCGGTATCCGTGAGCTTGCAGTGTTACCCAATGTTGTGGCTATCGGTGAGTGCGGGCTGGATTTCAATCGCAACTTTTCTCCGGCAGATCGACAGGAAGCGGCTTTCACGGCACAGCTGGCGCTGGCGAAAGAATTACAGTTGCCGGTGTTTCTGCATTGTCGCGATGCTGGTGAGCGCTTCGCCGCGTTGCTGAAACCCTGGCTATCCGATTTGCCGGGCGGCGTGGTTCATTGTTTCACCGGCACCCGTCAGGAGCTTGAGTTGTATTTATCTCTCGGACTGTCGATTGGTATTACCGGTTGGGTGTGCGATGAGCGTCGCGGGCTGGAATTACGTGACATGCTGCCGCTGATCCCTGCGGACAGGTTAATGCTTGAAACCGATGCACCGTATTTACTGCCGCGTGATATGGAAAACAAGCCGAAAAACCGCCGCAATGAACCGGCTTTCCTGCCGCATATTGTTAAACAGGTCGCGCTGTGGCGCGGGGAAGATCCTCAGTGGCTGGCAGATATCACGGATGACAATACACGTAAACTTTTTGCATTGTCCGCGCGCCGCTGAACCCAATGATAAAGGCACCTTTAACGGTGCCTTTATCATTTGTACTGGGCGGAGATGCCGGTCAGATTTTTTGGAAGTGCGTATTTTCGATGCTCTGACGAACCGGCTGGTTGATGAGGTTAAGCATCAGCAGTGAACGTGCTTCGCCGTCCGGTTCAGTATAAATCGCTTCGATACCGGCAAAAATCCCGTCGGTAATCACCACCTGATCGCCTTCATACGGCGTATCAGGATCACGGATTTCAATTGTTGGTGGCTCCATCAACTGTTTGATGACATCAGGCTGGACGGTGGCCAGTTTCGCACCAAAGCGGATGAAGTGGCTGACGCCACGCGTTGCGTTGATCGTCGTGGTATGGATCCGCTCAGGGTCGAACTCGATGAACATGTAATTTGGAAACAGTGGCTCGCTGACCGCAGTGCGGCGTCCGCGCACCAGTTTTTCCAGTGTGATCATCGGCGTCAGGCAGTTAACGTTCTGGCGTTCAAGATGTTCTTTTGCGCGAAGAAGCTGACCACGTTTGCAATAGAGTAAATACCAGGATTCCATAGTTTCCCACATAAAAGCGTTGAGCGGGGCAGCATACCAAAAGCCGCTCATGAGATACAGACAGTGCAAGTCTATGCAGACGTTTGCTGATTGTCGGCCCGTTATCTTTTATTATCGGAGAAAAGCGCGTTCTTATCCCCTCTATTAATCCTATTTTATCAGGAGAAATCTCATGGAGCTGTTTTTACTGAGTAACGGCAAGCTTTCAGGTGAATCTGAGTTACTGGGTTACGCTAAAACGCGCATCCAGACTATGTTTGAGGCACACAATATCACCTCTGCCGTGCTGGTCCCCTACGCCCTGATCCGCAGTGATTACGATGCCCGCGCCTTGGAACTTTCTGATACGTTGGGCATTCGCGTCAGTAGCATTCATCATGCAGAAAATCCTGCTGAAGCTATTGCCGGCGCACAATGCATTTTGATCAGCGGCGGGAATACCTGGATGCTTAATCAGATGCTGCATGAACATAGCCTGATCGTACCGATTCAGCGGGCAGTGCGTGAGCGCAATGTGCCTTATGTTGGCTGGAGTGCGGGTTGTAATGTCGCCACGCCAAGCATCCGCACCACCAATGATATGCCTGTTCGCAACTCTGTGGTTCTGCCTGCTCTCGGCCTGTTCCCGGTGCAAATCAATCCGCATTACATCGATGCCCATTTAAGCGGTCATATGGGCGAAACCCGTGATGAGCGCATTGCGGAATTCTGCGCGGTTAACCCGTCTGAATCAGTGATTGCGTTGCGTGAAGGCAGCCTGTTGCAGGTGTCCGGCAATGATCTGAGTTACTTCAGTGCTAAAAATCAGGGGTTTAAGGTTTTCCGCCACGGGCAAGACACACAGGAATATCAGGATACTCAGGCGCTCCAGCCTCTGGTGTCTTTTAACTGCGTGTGATTGTCGTCGCGATATAACTTCCGCACCGTCAGACCAAAAATACCCGGCCTGACGGTTATACTGCTTTTTCGTTATCAGACTTTACTTACCAATAAGAAATTTACTGATAACAAACTTGCTGATAACAAAAAAGCAGCAACAACTCCGGAGAGGCTCTATAATGCTCTCCTTCAACCTGGCGACTCAGAATCAGCATGAAATACCGTGATTTACGTGACTTCCTCTCGTTACTCGAAAAGAGAGGCCAACTGAAACGCATTAGCCAGTCAGTTGACCCTTATCTGGAAATGACCGAAATTGCCGATCGTACCCTGCGTGCAGGTGGTCCGGCGCTTTTGTTCGAAAATCCTAAAGGCTACGACATGCCGGTTTTGTGCAATTTATTCGGCACACCTCAGCGTGTGGCGATGGGCATGGGCAAAGAAGATGTCAGTGCGTTGCGGGAAGTCGGTGAATTACTGGCGTTTCTGAAAGAACCTGAGCCGCCACGCGGTTTTCGTGATTTATACGACAAAGCGCCGAAGTTTAAACAAGTGCTGAACATGCCGACCAAAGTGCTGCATTCGGCACCTTGTCAGCAGCAGATTTGGGAAGGCGATGCGGTCGATATCACCAAAATTCCGGTGATGCAGTGCTGGCCGGAAGATGCCGCGCCGCTCATCACCTGGGGCCTGACTGTGACTCGTGGCCCGAACAAGCCGCGTCAAAATCTGGGCATTTATCGTCAGCAGGTGTTGGGTAAAAATAAAGTGATCATGCGCTGGTTGTCCCATCGGGGCGGCGCGCTCGATTTCCAGGAATGGTGCCAGCAGAATCCGGGCCAGCGTTTTCCGGTTTCCGTGGCGCTGGGTGCCGATCCGGCAACGATTCTTGGCGCTGTGACGCCGGTGCCCGATACGCTGTCTGAATATGCCTTTGCCGGGTTGTTGCGTGGTAACAAAACGGAAGTGGTGAAATGTATTTCCAACGATCTGGAAGTGCCTGCCAGCGCCGAGATTGTGCTTGAAGGGTATATCGAGCCGGGTGAAATGGCACCGGAAGGCCCTTATGGCGACCACACCGGCTACTATAATGAAGTGGATAGCTTCCCGGTGTTTACCATTACGCACATGACGCAGCGAAAAGATGCCATCTATCATTCGACCTACACCGGCCGTCCGCCGGATGAACCTGCGGTTCTGGGTGTGGCGTTGAATGAAGTGTTTGTGCCAATCCTGAAAAAACAGTTTCCGGAAATTGTTGATTTCTATCTGCCGCCTGAGGGTTGCTCCTACCGTCTGGCTGTCGTTACCATGAAGAAGCAATACGCCGGTCATGCTAAACGCGTGATGATGGGGGTCTGGTCATTCCTGCGTCAGTTTATGTACACCAAGTTTGTGATTGTGTGCGACGACGATGTGAATGCCCGCGACTGGAACGACGTTATTTGGGCGATCACCACCCGGATGGATCCCGCGCGGGATACGGTTCTGGTGGAAAATACCCCGATTGATTATCTCGATTTTGCCTCTCCGGTTTCGGGGCTTGGCTCAAAAATGGGGATGGATGCGACCAACAAATGGCCGGGTGAAACGCAGCGTGAATGGGGACGTCCGATTGTGAAAGATCCGGAAGTCACCGCGCGTATCGATGCTATTTGGGATGAACTCGCTATTCTTAATGATAAAGACGATGCGAAAAAATAATCGAATCTTTGTCCTACGCTTTGCTTTGATGACCCACAGAGGGAACGCATGACAACATTGAGCTGTAAAGTGACCTCGGTTGAGGCGATAACGGATACGGTGTATCGCGTCCGCTTGGTTCCGGAAGCGCCTTTCTCGTTCCGCGCGGGTCAGTATCTTATGGTGGTAATGGATGAGCGTGACAAGCGCCCGTTCTCGCTGGCCTCGACGCCGGCTCAACACAATGTGATTGAGCTGCACATCGGCGCGTCTGAACTGAATTTGTACGCGATGGCCGTGATGGATCGCATTTTGAAAGAACAGGCAATCACCGTTGATATTCCGCACGGCGATGCCTGGCTACGTGAAGACGGCGAGCGTCCTCTGGTGCTGATTGCCGGTGGCACCGGCTTCTCCTACGTCCGTTCGATTCTTATCACCGCACTTGAGCAGCAACCGCACCGCGATATCTCCATTTACTGGGGCGGGCGTGAACTGAAGCATCTGTACGATCTTGGTGAGCTGGAAGCGATGAGCATTAATCATCCGAACCTGAAGGTGATCCCGGTAGTTGAACAGCCGGAAGAGGGCTGGCAGGGCAGAAGCGGTACCGTGCTGAGCGCGGTTTTACAGGATTTCTCTTCACTGGCTGAGTACGACATTTATATCGCCGGTCGTTTTGAGATGGCTAAAATCGCCCGTGAACGTTTTGTCGCCGAGCGCGGTGCGCAGGAAGACCGTCTGTTTGGTGATGCTTTCTCTTTCATCTGATTGAACAATGAAAAAGCCCGCCCCTGACAGGCGGGAAAACGGCAACTAAAACAGGCAGAACACATTGATGAAAGCGGGCTAAATGCCCGCTTTTTTGCTTTTGCACAAAGAGAGAATCAGATGCGTTCGAAAACGGTCGCAATGCCCTGACCTAAACCGATACACATGGTCGCAACGCCAAACTGGACGTCGCGGCGCTCCATCAGGTTCAGCAGTGTGGTGGAAATACGTGAGCCGGAGCAGCCGAGCGGGTGACCGAGCGCAATGGCACCGCCGTTCAGGTTGACGCGATCCTCCATAGTTTCCAGCAGTCCCAAATCTTTCACACACGGCAAGGCTTGTGCGGCGAAGGCTTCGTTCAGTTCGAACAGACCGATGTCCTGCACGCTCAGTCCGGCGCGTTTCAGAGCCAGACGCGTTGCCGGCACCGGGCCATAACCCATAATGGACGGGTCGCAGCCCACCACCGCCATAGCGCGGATGCGGGCACGGGCTTTCAGACCTAAAGATTTTGCATGGGATTCACTCATCAGCAACATTGCCGATGCGCCGTCGGAGAGGGCAGAAGAAGTTCCCGCCGTGACAGTGCCATTCACCGGATCGAACGCCGGGCGTAAAGCTGCCAGTGTGGCGACCGTCGTTTCCGGGCGGATCACTTCGTCGAAATCATAACGGGTCAGAACGCCATCGGCGTTATGGCCTTCGGTCGGCACAATTTCGTTAGCGAAATGCCCGTGTACGGTGGCTGCATGAGCACGCTGATGTGAACGTGCGGCAAATTCATCCTGCATTTCACGGCTGATCTGGTGCATTTTTGCCAGCATTTCCGCCGTCAGTCCCATCATCCCTGCGGCTTTCGCTACGGTTTTGCTCAGCCCCGGATGGAAATCCACACCATGATTCATCGGCACATGACCCATATGTTCCACACCGCCGATCAGGCTGACCTGTGCGTCACCGACCATAATGGCGCGGGCGGCGTCATGCAGCGCCTGCATGGAAGAACCGCACAGACGGTTGACCGTAGTCGCGGGAACACTGTGCGGTATTTCCGCCAGCAGCGCCGCGTTACGGGCAATGTTGAAGCCTTGTTCCAGCGTCTGCTGGACGCAGCCCCAGTAAATATCATCAATATCTTTGGCGTTCAGCGCCGGATTACGGGCCAGTACGGCACGCATCAGATGCGCGGAGAGATCTTCAGCCCTGACATGGCGGAATGCGCCGCCTTTTGAACGGCCCATTGGCGTGCGGACTGCGTCAACAATGACTACGTTTTCCATGATTTCGGTCCTTATGCCTGATTACCGGTGCTGAAGTTTTCCAGCGGAGCGGCAACCGGATAGTAACTTTCATTGGTTTGCGCTTTGGCGCGTAGCCCTTCCGGTGCCTGATACATCGGCCCCAGATGTGCATACTGTTCAGTCATTTTCAGATACTCAGTGGTACCGAGGGTATCGAGATAACGGAACGGGCCGCCGTGGAAAGGAGGGAATCCGATGCCGTAGACCAGCGCCATGTCGGCTTCGGCCGGGCTGGCAATAATGCCTTCCTCAAAGCAGCGCACCACTTCGTTAATCATCGGAATCATCATGCGGGCGATGATGTCCTGCGGTGAGAAGTCAGTGTCTGCTGGTTTCAGGTTGTCGGCCAGCAGACTGATCGCCTGTTCGTCAACTTCCTTGCGCGGCTTGCCTTTGCTGTCTTCGCTGTAACGGTAGAAACCGAGTTGATTTTTCTGCCCAAAACGACGGTTATCAAACAGCACATCAACAGCGTCACGGTAATCCCGTGCCATGCGCTCAGGGAAACCGGCGGCCATCACGGCCTGGGCGTGATGCGCGGTGTCGATGCCGACCACATCCAGCAGATAAGCCGGACCCATCGGCCAGCCGAACTGTTTTTCCATCACTTTGTCGATTTGGCGGAAATCAGCGCCATCACGCAGTAACAGACTGAAACCGGAGAAATACGGGAACAGTACGCGGTTGACGAAGAATCCCGGGCAGTCGTTGACCACGATAGGCGTTTTACCCATCGCCAGTGCGTAAGAAACGATGCGCGAAATCGTTTTGTCTGAGGTTTTCTCACCACGCACGATTTCGACCAGCGGCATACGATGCACCGGGTTGAAGAAGTGCATACCACAGAAGTTTTCCGGGCGTTTGAGCGAAGACGCCAACAGATCGATAGGAATGGTCGAGGTATTCGAGGCCAGAACGGTATCGGTGCCGAGCAGAGATTCCGCTTCCGCCAGCACCGCGGCCTTCACTTTAGGATTCTCGACCACGGCTTCAACGACCACAGAGGCACGTTCGATGCCGCTGTAATCCAGCGTCGGATGAATGGTCGACAGCACTTTAGCCATTTTCAGACCGTCGAGTTTACCGCGCTCCAGTTGCTTGTTCAGCAACTTGGCAGCCTCGTTCATGCCGAGCGTCAGGGACTGGTCGTTGATATCTTTCATCACAACCGGCACGCCTTTCAGCGCAGACTGGTAGGCGATCCCGCCGCCCATAATGCCCGCGCCCAATACGGCGGCCTGTTTCGGTTTTTCGCTGTCTTGCGCCAGTTTTTTGGCTTTGCTTTTCACAAACTGATCGTTAAGGAAAATACTGACCAGTGCGCGGGCTTCTTTTGATTGTGCGAGCGGCACAAAGCTGGCGGTTTCCAGCTGCAACGCTTCATCACGACCCAGACGGGCCGCGGCTTCTATGGTTTTCACCGCGCTCATGGGCGCCGGATAGTGTTTACCGGCATTTTGCATGACCATACTTTTGGCGACGCTGAAGCTCATCGCCGCTTCAATCTGGCTGAGTTTCAACGGCAGACGTTTAGGATCACGACGGTTATGCCATTCCAGTTTGCCGTCAACGGCGTTTCTCAGCATGCTGATGCCAGCGTCGCGCAGTTTATCGGCTTCAACCACTGCATCGACCAGCCCGACTTTCAGGGCCTCTTTTCCGCTGATATTTTTACCGGCGGCGATAATTTCCAGCGCACTATCGGTCCCAATCAGACGTGGCAGACGTACGGAACCGCCGAAGCCCGGCATAATCCCTAAACTGGTTTCCGGCAGGCCAATCCGGGCATCGGCAGTGCTGATACGAAAATCTGTCGCCAGCACGCATTCGCAACCGCCGCCCAGCGCATAACCGCTGATGGCAGAAAGTGTCGGTACCGGCAGGTCTTCCAGCCGGTTAAAAATGCTGTTGGCGAAATCCAGCCATTCATGCAGTTTTTCGGCTGGCGCGTTGAACAGGGATAAAAATTCGGTGATATCCGCGCCCACGATAAACGCTGGTTTGGCCGAACTGAGCAGCAGACCTTTCAGGTCAGACTGTTTTTCAAGTACTGCAATGGCTTCGCCCAGGCTGGCGACAGTTTGGGTGTCGAGCTTGTTAACCGAGCCTGGAGCATCAAACACCAGCTCCGCGATACCGCCGTCGAGCCAGTGCAGGTGTAGTGTTTCGCCTTGGTAGAGCATGTGTCTCTCCTGAATCATCTGGGATGATCTGGTATGACCAGATGTTTTGGAGTGTGGTTTTTATGTTAATAATTTGCAAATGAGATGTGTTTTATTTGCAGGCAAGATCACAAACCTTCCGGGACTATGGTCGCGGTGAGGCTGTGGTAAGATGCTGCATCGTCATTCAGGTGAAAAAAGGACAGTTGGATGGAATCGCTTACTACGCTTTATAAAGAACATATCGCCACGCTGCAGACGCGTGCCCGTGAAATTCTGCAACGTTCTCAGCTTGATGCGTTACTGATTCACTCCGGTGAGTTGCTGACGACCTTCCTTGATGACCACAGTTATCCCTTCAAAGTCAATCCGCAGTTCAAAGCCTGGGTGCCGGTCACCAAAGTGCCGAACTGCTGGTTGTGGGTGGATGGCGTGAATGCGCCGAAGCTGTGGTTCTATTCTCCGGTGGATTACTGGCACAGCCATGAGCCGCTGCCGGAGTCCTTCTGGACGAAAGAGATTTCCCTGACGCCGCTGGCCAACGCTGACGATATCAAAGGCCAGTTGCCGGTTGATCTCAAACGTGTGGGTTACATCGGTTACAGTCAGGAACGTGCGATCAGCATGGGTATCCCTGCGGCGAACGTGAATCCGAAAGTGGTACTGGATTTCCTGCATTATCATCGCGCTTACAAAACAGACTATGAACTGGCCTGTATGCGTGAAGCGCAGAAAGTCGCGGTCAGTGGCCATCGCGCGGCGAAAGAAGCGTTCCTTTCCGGCATGAGCGAATTTGATATCAATCTGGCGTATCTCACTGCTACCGGTCATCGTGATACCGATGTGCCTTACAGCAACATTGTCGCGCTCAATGAACACGCTTCTGTACTGCATTACACTACGCTCGATAATCAGCCGCCTGCCGAAATGCACAGCTTCCTGCTTGATGCCGGTGCAGAATATAACGGTTATGCCGCCGATCTGACGCGTACCTATGCCGCAAAACCGGACAGTGATTTCGCAGCACTCGTGAAAGATCTCAATACGGAAGAACTTGCGTTAATTGATACGATTAAAGCCGGTGTGCGCTATACCGACTATCATGTTCAGATGCATCACCGTATCGCCAAATTGTTGAAAGCGCATAAGCTGGTGGTGGATATTAGTGAAGACGCCATGGTGGAACAGAACCTGACCGGGCCTTTCCTGCCGCATGGTCTGGGGCATCCGCTGGGGTTACAGGTTCACGATGTTGCCGGGTTTATGCAGGATGATACCGGCACGCATCTGGCCGCGCCTTCGCAATATCCCTACCTGCGTTGTACCCGTGTGATTGAGCCAGGCATGGTGCTGACTATCGAGCCGGGTTTGTATTTCATCGATTCGTTGCTGTTACCGTGGCGCGAAGGGCAGTTTAGCAAACACTTTGCCTGGGATCGCATCAATGCCATGAAGTCATTTGGCGGCATTCGTATCGAAGACAACATTGTCATCCACGATAATCGTATCGAAAATATGACACGTGATCTGAAGCTGGCCTGATGCAGCCTTATCCCGTCCCCGCTGAGCCTGTCAGTTTCAGCGAAGAAATAAAGAAGAGTCGCTTCATCACCCTGCTGGCGAGAACTGAGGGAGTTGAAGTGGCAAAGGCTTTTATTCAGGAGGTCAGAAACCAGCATCCGGCAGCGCGTCATCACTGCTGGGCGTTTGTAGCTGGCGCGCCTGCTGATTCTCAGCAACTGGGCTTTTCTGATGATGGCGAACCGGCGGGCACAGCCGGTAAACCGATCTTAAGTCAGCTGATGGGAAGCGGAGTCGGGGAGATCACCGCCGTCGTGGTGCGTTATTACGGTGGCATAATGCTGGGTACTGGCGGGTTAGTGAAAGCCTACGGCGGCGGTGTTCAGCAGGCATTAAAACAACTTATCGTGCAGCAAAAGGTTCCGCTGGCGGAGTTCGCGGTGCAGTGTGATTACAGCCAGTTACAGCTGGTGGAAACGCTGCTTTTGCAGGTTGGCGGGCATATTTTACGCAGTGAATACGGCGCGGCGGTGGATCTCGTTCTGGCGTTGCCTGCCGCAGATGCACCGGCAACCGTCAGCCATTTGTTCGATATCAGCCGTGGCACGCTAATCCTGCGTCCGGTTTCTTAAATTTTTCTATGGTTAATTCGCTGAGGAACGCACCAGCATGCATTTTCGTGCCATAACACGCATTGTGGGGGTGCTCGTCATCCTTTTCTCGGGAACGATGATTATTCCCGGTCTGGTCGCTTTAATTTACCGCGATGGTGCGGGGCGTGCGTTCAGTCAGACCTTCTTTGTCGCCCTGGCGATTGGGTTATTTCTCTGGCTGCCAAACCGGAAGCAGAAAAGTGAGCTGAAGCCACGGGAAGGTTTCCTGATTGTGGTGCTGTTCTGGACGGTGCTGGGCAGCGTCGGGGCATTGCCTTTTCTGTTCTCCGAGCGGCCGAATCTTTCCCTTACCGATGCTTTCTTTGAATCTTTCTCCGGCCTGACGACGACGGGCGCGACCACGCTGGTCGGGCTGGATTCTTTGCCGAAAGCGATTCTCTTCTACCGGCAGATGCTGCAATGGTTTGGTGGTATGGGGATCATTGTGCTCGCGGTAGCCATTCTGCCGATATTGGGGGTCGGCGGAATGCAGTTGTATCGCGCCGAAATGCCGGGGCCGCTGAAAGATAACAAGATGCGCCCGCGTATCGCCGAAACAGCAAAAACGCTGTGGCTTATCTATGTGCTGCTGACCATCGCCTGTGCGCTGGCATTATGGGGCGCCGGTATGCCGGTCTTTGATGCCATCAGCCACAGTTTCTCGACTATCGCTATCGGTGGCTTCTCGACGCATGATGCCAGCATCGGCTATTTCCATAGCGGAACGATTAATACCATTGTGGCGGTATTCCTGTTGATCTCCGGCTGTAACTACGGCCTGCACTTTGCGGTGCTGAGCGGGCGAAACCTCAAGGTATACTGGCGTGATCCGGAATTTCGCATGTTTATCGGCGTGCAGTTCACGCTGGTCGTCATCTGCACGGTGATTCTGTGGATCCACAATACCTACGGCTCGCCGCTGGAAACGCTCAATCAGGCATTCTTCCAGGTGGTATCAATGGCCACCACCGCAGGCTATACCACTGACAGTATTTCCAAATGGCCGCTGTTCCTGCCGCTTCTATTATTGTGCTCTGCTTTTATCGGTGGTTGTGCCGGTTCAACGGGCGGCGGTCTTAAAGTGATCCGTATTCTTCTGCTTTATTTACAGGGTTCACGCGAGCTGAAAAGGCTGGTTCACCCGAATGCGGTTTACACCATCAAATTGGGTAACCGAGCTTTGCCTGAACGTATCATAGAAGCGGTATGGGGTTTCTTCTCTGCTTACGCACTGGTGTTTATTGTCAGCATGCTGGCGATTGTTGCCACCGGTGTGGATAACTTCTCCGCCTTTGCTGCGGTTACCGCCACACTCAATAACCTTGGCCCGGGGCTGGGGGTGGTGGCTGATAACTTTGCTTCGATGAATTCCGTGGCGAAATGGATCCTGATCGTCACCATGTTGTTTGGTCGTCTGGAAGTCTTCACATTATTAGTGCTGTTCACGCCGACGTTCTGGCGGGAATGAGTTTTAAGAAAGGAAAACAAGTATGAAAGCGTTGATACTCTATTCAAGTCGTGACGGGCAGACACATGCTATCGCTTCTTATATAGCAAGTGAGCTGAAAGAAAAGTGCAACTGCGATGTTGTTGATCTGGTACATGCGGAACATGTCGATTTGAAAAGCTATGACCAGGTGATGATCGGCGCTTCTATACGTTACGGCCACTTTAACCCGGTACTGGATAAGTTCGTTAAAAAACACGCCGAAACCTTGAATCACATGCCGTCGGCTTTTTTCGGCGTCAACCTGACAGCGCGCAAACCCGAAAAACGAACGCCACAGACTAATGCCTATGTACGTAAATTCCTGCTGGCATCCCCGTGGGAACCGGCAATGTGCGGTGTCTTTGCTGGCGCATTACGTTATCCGCGATATCGCTGGTTCGATAAGATAATGATCCAACTGATTATGCGGATGACAGGTGGTGAAACAGATACCCGTAAAGAAGTGGAATATACCGACTGGCAGCAGGTGGCCAAATTCGCTGAAGATTTTGGGCAAATATCGTATAAAAAATCGCACTAATGCGGGCTTAATAGACGTTCAGGCCAAAAAGAAAGCATTCAGAAAATTTTTTGAAATTAGGGGTTGCGGCCTTCTGAGAACTCCCTATAATGCGCCTCCACTGACCGGGAACAACGACTCCTCTAACAAGAACCAAGTCGCCCAGTCAGGAAGAATCAACCCGGTGAAAACACCGCATCTTGTAAAAGAAAATGGTTGACTCTTCAGGGAGAAAGAGTATTATCTGCCTCCCACGTTGCTGAGTTAAGTCTCGCAGCGTACGCTCTTTAACAATTTATCAGACAATCTGTGTGGGCACTCACAAGACGATATCAGCCACTTCGGTGGAAAAAAATATC
>NZ_QSNX01000024.1:0-53867 GCF_009498575.1 Rahnella sp. RcJ3 | reverse complement strand
GGGTCCATGATGAGCATGAACCCTTTTTACACGAGCCACCGGATCGGTCAACTGATCCTTAAACGATCGGCATTACCCTTCGGGGCGGTTTTTTTATCTCAGGCTTTACGCCCTAATCCCCAGCACACCAGCCCCGCCACC
This sequence comes from Rahnella sp. RcJ3, assembly GCF_009498575.1. NCBI lineage: Bacteria > Pseudomonadati > Pseudomonadota > Gammaproteobacteria > Enterobacterales > Yersiniaceae > Rahnella > Rahnella sp. RcJ3. Next base: position 53,726 of record NZ_QSNX01000024.1, on the reverse strand, counting down.
AGCAGCGACGGAATTGTCGCGCCGATATCCGGCAGCAGATTTGCCATCAGATGATAAACCACAATGCCGGTAATCCAGGCTGCGAGGGAACGTATATTCAGGTCTTTTTGTGTCTGCCTGCGCAGAACAAAATGATGCGTCAGCACCACACCAAACAGCGGCGCAAACACGGAGCCAATCAGCAGCAGGAAGTTTTCGTATTGCGTCAGCGGAACGGCCCAGGCGATCAGCGTACACAGCAGGCCGATACCCAGCGTCAGTTTACCCACGCTGACCGGCAGGGAAGTCCCCGCCGACACCGCCGCTGAGTGAATATCCGCAAAGGCATTTTCATGCTCATCCACCAGAATCAGTAACAGCGGAATACCCAGTGCGATCCCGGAAAGCGCCAGCAGCAGCGCATTGGCATCGGTCGAGGTGCTGACAAACGCCAGCGTATACGCCACGCCGAGCGCCATCATCCACACGCTGCCGAGGAAATATCCGCAGGCCGTTCCCCAGAAGTTTTGCCGCGCAGATTTGCCGAAACGGGTGTAATCCGACACCAGTGGCAGCCACGAAAATGCCATCGACACCACAATATCGCAGGCCAGCGCGAACGGCATCGAACCGTCCCCGGCTTTATGCCACAGTGTGGATAAATCGGCGTGCAGGAACAGATAACCGGTCAGCCACGCACAGCTCGCCAGCAACAGCCAGATCCCCCAGCGGCGCAGTACCAGGCGGATAAACGCCAGCGGCCCGCTGGCCGCCAGCAAGGTGGCAACGACGCCGAAAATAAACGTCCAGAGGGTCGGATTCGCCCAAAAACTGCCGTCGCCCCAGGCGCGTTTTGCCAGCAGACTGGCCGCATCGCGCATCACCACAATTTCGAACGCGCCCCAGCCGATCAACTGGATCAGATTGAACAGCACCGGCAGTGCCACGCCGCGTTTGCCGAGGCTGAGCCTCAGCGACGCCATCGACGACATGCCCGTCTGCCCGCCGATCACCCCGACCAGTGCCAGCAGCGCAACGCCGACGGCAGACCCCAACACAATGGCTGCCAGCGAGCCCGCCAGCCCGAGGCCCGGAGCCAGAATGGCACCGGCCTGCAATACCATCAGACCCATACCGAGCGAGAACCACAGCGAGAATAAATCAGACCAGCCCAGCACCCGTGATTTTTCCGGCACAGACGCCTGAGGCGAATAAATACTATTATCTTTCATGAGGTTAATTTCGTGGCTAAAGCGAAGGTCTGTTATAGCATATTGCGGTGAGATTCTGATGAAGGGCGGAGGGGAAGCGCACTTTCCGGCGGGCAGCCTGGGGATTTCAGGCACAAAAAAGCCGCTTCAGAGAGCGGTTTTTTATATCGTATCCTCTCACTTCGAATGGATCACAATCATCCCCAATTTTTCCAGCAAATGACTCTGCTGCCAGTCGTCGATTTTCACGCCATCGAGATCGACTTTACGGATATTCAGCTCACCCAGATCGGAGTTCGTCAGGTCGCAATGGGTAATGTTGACGTTATTCCAGTCGAACTCGGTGAATTCGCCGCCGGAAAGGTCGGAGCCGCTGAAGTTTGCGCCCTGCACGTTCGCGCCGGTCCAGCGGTTTTCCCATAACTCGCATTTCTCCAGAATGACTTTGCTGAAGTTCGCGTAGCTGAAGTTATTTTTGGTCATGAAGGCGCTGCAAAACCAGGTGCGCGAGGTGATCATATTCATAAAACTCGCGCCGCTGAAATCTGCGCCAGTGGCTTTGCATTCACGGATTTCACAACCCAGTGCCTGAATGTTTTTGAAATCAGCCATCGTCAGATCACAGCGTTTAAAGCTGGCATCCTGCAATTTTGCATGCTGGAAAGAGCAGCCTTTTTGTTCCCCATCATCGTAAAACAGACAATCGACGAACGCCGTTTCTGACAGATCGGTGCTGTCAAAACGGCAGCGGTAAAAGCGGCAGTTCTCCAGTGTCTCGCCGGTAAACTGCTTCACGCTAAAACGCTGGTCACTGAACGTCTGGTCTTTGATCATCGGAACCTCTGTCATCTTTTATGCCCTGCTAAGGCCGGTATCCTGACAGAAAAGTTTTATCGAAAATATGGAATCCGCCTCGTAATAACACGATTTACCTACGTTTGCCTTTTGCCGGATCGCTGAGTGAGGTCTATTCTCAATGACTTAACGGAGCACTTCTCTCACTCAGATAAGGAAGACTGGAATGCGTTTGTCATCTCTCTTTTTGGCAACCAGCCTGGCTGTCAGCCAGTTTGCAGGGGCTGCGGAAACCGCACAGCCCGCCACTCAGGAGCACGTCATGAATCACGCTATTAATGCCGATAACCCATTTCTGAAACCCAGCCCGCTGGAATATCAGGCGCCGCAATTTAATCTCTATAAAGACAGCGATTATGAACCGGCGATCCTCGAAGGCATCCGCCAGAAACTGGCTGAAGTCGATAAAATCGCCAGCGACAGCGCGCCGCCAACCTTTGAAAATACTTATGCGGCCCTGGAAAAATCCGGCGTCATGCTGCAACGCGTGCAAAACGTTTTTGGCGCGATGACCGGCGCGAATACCAACGATACGCTGCAAAAAATTGACGAAGATACCTCGCCAAAACTGGCGGCGATGGATGACAGCATTCATCTCAACAGCAAGCTGTTTGCGCGGCTGAAAGCGGTCTATGACCAGCGCAGCAGCCTGAAAATTTCCCCCGAATCACAGCGCCTGATTGAGGTGACTTTTAAGGATTTCGAGCTGTCAGGTGCCAATCTTTCGGATGCGGATAAAGACAAACTCAAAGCGCTGAATCAACAGGCGGCAACGCTCAGCACGCAGTTCACTAATAAATTGCTGGCCGCCACCAAAGCGGGCGGGCTGACGGTGAAAGATAAAGCGCAGCTTGCCGGGCTGAGTGACGCCGAATTATCGGCAGCCGCGCAGGCCGCCAAAGACCGCAAGCTGGATAATGCCTGGCTTCTGGTTTTGCAAAACACCACGCAGCAGCCGTTGTTACAGTCACTGGATGACCGCGACACGCGCCAGGCACTGTATGAGGCCTCAATCAATCGCGCTGAAAAAGGCGATGCCAACGACACCCGTGAGCTGATTGCGAAGCTGGCAAAAGTTCGCGCACAGCAGGCTCAGGTGCTGGGTTTCCCGAGTTATGCCGCGTGGAAACTGGAAGATCAGATGGCGAAAACGCCGCAGGCTGCACTGGATTTCATGCACAAAATTGTGCCAGCCGCGACCGCCCGCGCGCAGCGTGAAGCGCAGGATATTCAGGCAGAAATCGATAAACAGAAGGGCGGCTTCAAAGTGACTGCCTGGGACTGGCAGCACTACGCCCAGCAGGTTCGCAAAGAGAAATATGATCTGGACGACGCGCAGATCAAACCCTATTTCGAGCTGAATAATGTGCTGGAAAACGGCGTGTTTTATGCCGCTAACTTGCTGTATGGCATCACCTTTAAAGAACGCAAAGACCTGCCGGTTTACAATCCTGATGTGCGGGTTTTTGAGGTGTTCGATAAAGACGGTAAATCGATGGCGCTGTTCTACGCCGATTATTATCAGCGCGATAATAAAGGCGGCGGCGCATGGATGAGCAACTACGTCGATCAGTCGAAATTGCTGGGCACGAAACCGGTGATTTACAACGTGGCGAATTTCCAGAAACCGGCGGCGGGGCAACCGGCGCTGCTGTCGTGGGACGACGTTATCACTATGTTCCACGAATTTGGTCACACGCTGCATGGCCTGTTTGCCGATCAGGAATATCCGGGTCTTTCCGGTACCGCGACGCCGCGTGATTTTGTCGAATTCCCGTCGCAGTTTAACGAGCACTGGGCGAGTGATCCGAAAGTGTTTACTCACTTCGCCAAACATTATCAGACCGGTGAAGTGATGCCGCAGGCTTTGCAGGACAAAATAGAGAAGGCCAGCAAGTTCAACAAAGGCTATGACATGACCGAACTGCTGGCGGCTGCGTTACTGGATATGCACTGGCACAGCCTGAGCGCGGACGCACCGCAGCAGGATGTTGATAAGTTTGAAGCGGAGTCGCTGGCGAAAGATAAAGTGAATCTGGCGTATGTGCCGCCGCGCTACCGTTCCAGTTATTTCCAGCACATCTGGGGTAACGGCTATGCCGCCGGATACTATGCCTATCTGTGGACCGAAATGCTGGCTGATGATGCCTTTGCCGGTATCACTGAGCAGGGCGGGCTGACGCGGGAGAACGGTCAGAAATTCCGTGATCAGATCCTCTCACGCGGTAACAGCGAAGATCTGGAAAAACTCTACGAAACCTGGCGTGGCAAGGCTCCGTCAATTGAGCCGATGCTGAAAAACCGCGGACTGGAGGAGTAAAAATAGCCGTGCCCGGTATCACGCCGGGCACGGACACTCTTGCTGTGAATATTTAAAATCAACGCCCGAAAAACGTCGCTTCTCCCGCTGAAATTCCCCTATGCTTTTCCCCATGTTTCCGGTCTGCGAGTGAAATCATGCTGTTCGATTTACCTGACGATGATGTGCTTTATGCTGCGCTGATTGCCCGTGATCCGGCCTATGACGGCTTTGCTTTTGTCGGCGTCAAAAGCACCGGTATTTTTTGCCGCCTGACCTGCCCGGCACGAAAACCTAAGCGCGAGAACTCGGTATTTTATCCGTCGATGGTCAGCGCGATGGAAGCCGGATTCCGGCCCTGTAAACGCTGCCGGCCGCTGATGCAGGGCGGAGAAAAAGACCCGCTGGTGCTGAAATTGCTGGCTGCGCTGGAAAACGAGCCAGACAAAAAGTGGAGCGAGGGCGATGTGCAGGCGATGAACGTTGATCCTTCCACCGTCCGCCGCGCCTTTAAACGACAGTTTGGCATCACTTTTCTGGAAATGGCGCGCTTACGCAGAATCGGCAAGGGTGTCGATGCGCTGGCCGGGGGAGAGCCGGTAATTGATGCCCAACTGGATGCGAGTTTTGAATCCGGCAGCGGATTTCGAGCGGCGATCACCCGTCAAATCGGGCTGAACCCGAGCCAGGCCAGAAAGCATCAGTTTCTGAAGGCTGACTGGCTGGATACGCCGATCGGTTCCATGCTGTCGATCGCCAGCCACGACGCACTGTATCTGCTGGAGTTTATTGATCGTCCGGCATTACCTAATGAAATTGAGCGGCTGAAACAACTGACGTCCTCTGAAATTATTTTTGGACGAACGCCGCTGATTGATCAGCTCGAACTGGAACTGGCGGCGTATTTCGCGGGTGAAAAGCACACATTTATCACGCCACTGGCGGAATTCGGTTCATTGTTTACCCGTAAAGTCTGGGATGCGCTCAGGGCTATTCCGGCGGGTGAACTGCGCAGTTACTCCGCGCTGGCGGCGGATATCGGGCAGGCCACGGCTTCCCGCGCAGTCGCCCGTGCCAACGGGGCTAACCAGATTTCAATCCTGATCCCTTGTCATCGCGTCATTGGTGCTGATGGTTCGCTGACCGGTTACGGCGGCGGATTATGGCGCAAGCGGTGGCTGATTGAACACGAACGAAGAATGGCGTTGAGCCGCTAAACGAGGAGCAGGGTATGAATCAGCAAAGTCGGGCACTGGCATTTTCACAACTTCACCAGAAGCACAATCCGGTCATTTTATACAACATCTGGGATGCGGGCAGCGCGCTGGCGGTGGCGCAGTCGGGGGCAAAAGCCATCGCTACCGGAAGCTGGTCGTGTGCGGCGGCGCAGGGGTATCAGGATGGCGAAGCCATGCCTTTTTCCAGCCTGTTACGGACGGTGCAACGCATTGCCTCTGTGATCAGTCTGCCGCTCACGGTGGATTTCGAGACCGGTTATGGTGCGGATCGCCGCGACAACCTGAGCGCACTTTTGCAGGCGGGTGTCGTGGGTATTAATGTTGAGGATCAGCAAATGGGATTATCCGCGCTGAACGGCGTCCGTGAACAATGCGAGATTCTGAACTCGCTTCGTCAGGTGGCGGAAAATCAGGGAATGGCGTTATTTATCAATGCGCGCACCGATGTCTTTTTACAGGAACCCGACGCCACGCGGCATCCGGTGCTGATGGCGGAAGCTAAAAAGCGGCTGACTGCCTATAAGGATGCGGGAGCCAGCGGTTTTTTTGCCCCCGGTTTGAGTGACCTGACACTGATTGCCGAACTCTGTGAGGTATCAGCGCTGCCGGTGAATATTATGGCCAGCAACCTGACACCACCGCTGGCTGATCTCACTGCGGCGGGTGTCAGCCGGATAAGCTATGGCCCGCATCCTTATATCGGGCTGATGGAAACCCTTAAACAGCACGCGGCTGTGCTGTATTAGCCGCCAGACGGTGCCCCATCCAGAAGAACAGCAGACCGCCAACCGAGGCGGCAATCAGCGCGATAAACATCACCGGCGGGGCGGTGTAACTGAGCAGAAAACCACACATGACCGGGTTTATCGCGCCACCCAGATTGCTCAGGTTCTGCATGCCGTAATAGCTGCCCTTCATATTTTCCGGCGCGATAAAGTCGATAAACATATATTCCACCGGGATAACAATCAGTTCGCCAAAGCTGAAAATCGCCATCGCGATCACCCAAAGCAACACCGATTGTCCGGCGGTCATAAAGCCGATCAGGCCGATGATGAAGAAAATCGTGCCGAGAAGCAGCCATTTCAGCAGGCTGTTTTGTTTCATCCGGCTGCTTAATACGTACTGGAAGGTAATAACAATCACGGCGTTGGTGATCATCACCGCGCCGATGATTTTGTACGCAAAAGCGGCGTTTGAGACCAGAATCAGGTACTGGGAGAGATAACCGGCGAATTGCCCGAACACCACCGAACCCAGCGTGCTGCCCAGTGTGAAGTAAATCAGACGACGGTCATGGGCCAGAATGCTCAGTGTCTGACGAAGGTTCGGTTTTGGCAGGGGTTTCTGTTCCTGTTCTGTTTGCGGCGGTTTATGCGGGATATTGCGCAATCCCCAGGTCAGGGAAATCACGGTACCGAGCGCCAGTACGCCGGAAATCACGAACGGCAGCAGCGGGCTGAAACCCGCCAGCCACACGCCCAGCGACGAGCCCACTGCCCAGCCGACATTCACCAGCGTGTAATTCATCGAAAATGCCTTCACCCTTTTTTCTACCGGCAACCAGCTGGCGATACAGGCTTTGAGCGTGATGCTGAGCAGGGCGTAAGCGGCATTGAGCAGCGCCAGTACCAGCAGCACGCCGGTCACATTCGGCAGAAACGGCAACAGTAAAAAGCTCAGCCCGAACAGGCTGATGGAGACGGTAATCAGCGTCCGGTGATTGAATTTATCGACCAGATAGCCGCCGTACAGACTACTGAGAATCCCGATTGCCAGGCTGGCACCGAGAATGATCCCGACGCTTTTGGGCAGCAGATGATAGTGCTCAGTCAGATAAATAGTGATAAACGGCAGTGTGACGCCACGTCCGATAGTGAGTACTAACGAACTGGCTAACAGCGCAAGAATTAATGGCGGCATTCCCTTCATGTTGAATGGCATTCCCTGATTAACAGCAACATTTTCGTTACATCATAAAGGAGTCTGCACAGTATTTTTCATTACAAAAAAGAGGGATTTAAGAGAGTTGCACGGGATAACCCGCGCAGGTCGTGGCCCGGCTTATAACTTCTGCGGCGCAACGCCGTGGAAGAATCATGAACCTGCTTCTGCAGGTTCATGAAATTATCCTTAGCTCTTCAGTTATAACTCTGGGCTGTTTTATTAAGATGCTCAGTGAACTTGTAGATATCATCCAGGGAATCTATCGGATGCCGGGTCTCATTTTTTTCTGCATCAAACAGCCCAATATAAAATTGCGTGCGATTAAAATGGAGGCGACAAATAGGTTTCCTGTTGTTGTCATCAATGAGAATACCAAAATAGCTTTTGGTATCCCTTGGCGTGATGCGTTTCGCATCGACAATGGTTCTTATGATTGACTTGACGATGTGGAATCCTTCCAGTTCTTCCTCGGAGGTAACAATCTGATCCGTTTCAGGTGTATTTATAATTGCTGGTGCAGTACTGGATTCTTCTTCGATTTCTTTCACCGGCAAATTCTGCGCCGTGCCGCTGAGTGCTGATTTAAGTCTTTCGTTTACCTGATCATTTAACAACTGGCTCGCGGCTTTACGGGTAAGAGTATTAAATTGCTCACGTACTTTTTGTGTGAGGATTCCGTCATAAACACGCGAGGCAAAAAATTTAACGAAATCTTCTTCAGGATTAGTGAATTGAGCAAGAAATATCTTCTTAATCTGGCTGACGTATTTCAGTTCACCTGCCGCATTAACAATGGATTCCACGTCGAAAGCTGATTTGGTAAGCTTGATCAGCTCCGGAACAAGATTTTCATCTAAATCAAGCAGATCTAGCTCAAAAAAAGGTTTCTCATCCATCTTGTTGGGTGCGTCGAGATCAGTAAAAAACTTATACACCTGCCCGTTAGTCAGAATGGATATTCGCGCGTTTGTGACATGAAAATATCGGAATAATTGAGAGGCATGGTTAACATTGAGGGATTCGCCGATTTTTTTACATTCCACAAGGATTTGAATTTCCCCGCTTTTAAGAATTGCGTAATCTATTTTTTCGCCTTTTTTGGTACCCACATCACAGATAAATTCTGGAATAACCTCCGTTGGGTCAAAGACATCATATCCAAGGATCTTATTAATAAATGGCATAACAAATGCGTTTTTCGTGGCTTCTTCAGTTTGAATCAATGGCGACTGTTGCTTAATTTTTATGGCCAAACTGTTTAATTGTTCAAGGATTTCCATATATACCTCTATTATTTTTAAATCACTGCTGTGTGATATTTATTTATAGGGAATATAGGGAGATAACACCAGATGAAAAATTGCGGCATTGATCACTTATTTGGTGAAATGCCGACGATAAACAAGAAATAATAGTCAATAGCTTACGGCTTCTGCGGCGCAACGCCGTGGAACAGCAAAAGGGCGACGTGTTTACGCAACATATCGGGGGAAATGGGCGACGCGCCTTCCTGTCTCATTTTCATTGAGGCCATCGGGAACAGCGTCAGACCGAATAGGGAAATGAACAGCAATGCCGGATTGAGATCCGGATTCAGTTTTCCTTCGGCCTGCCAGCGGGTAATGCATTCCTGTACGATTTTGCGGTTTTTGTCGCCGTTACGTTCTTCCATGCGTTTTTTCAGCATACCGCTTTCGCTGATGACTTCCCGCACCCACAGCGGTGCCACCCACGGGTATTTTTCTGCCGCATCAATCATGCACTGCGCCATATTAGTGATCGCCAGAAGCGGATCGTCGGCATGTGTTTGGAAAATATCAGTAAATCCGGCACGGACTGGCTGAAAACGTTCGTCGATCATCACGTCCAGCAGTTGTTCGCGGGTCTTGAAATAGTAATGCAGCATGGCAGTAGTGACGCCTGCTTCTTTGGCGATCATGCTCAGCGGCGTTTCGGCGATGCCGTATTGGGCAAACAGTTTCAGGGCGGCGTCCAGCAGCAGTTCACGCTTATCCGCTCCGGATTTTGCACTGCGCGGACGACCCGGACGACGCACGGGCGTGTTGGCTTCGTTTTGATCCTTTTGTGCGGATCCTGGCGTTTCTGAGATTTTTCTGTCTGCCATAAGGAGGGCGATCCATTGACCAGATGAATTTGATGCTTCAATATTAATTATACAGTTAATTAATTACAAGTCAGGATGTCATTCATGACGACAATAAATTCGGCACAGAGCGAGGTGGCGGAACAGAAGCCTTCGATAAAGCTGCTGTTCTCCGCGCTGATGCTGGTGATGCTGCTGGCCGCACTCGACCAGACGATTGTGTCCACCGCGCTGCCGACTATCGTCAGCGAGCTCGGTGGCCTGGATCAGCTTTCGTGGGTGGTGACCTCTTATCTGCTGGCCTCCACCATTGTGGTGCCGCTGTACGGTAAGTTTGGTGATCTGCTCGGTCGCAAAATCGTGCTGCAAACGGCGATTATCGTGTTCCTGCTCGGTTCGGTATTGTGCGGGCTGGCGCAGAACATGACGCAACTGATTCTGATGCGCGCCCTGCAGGGGCTGGGCGGCGGCGGGCTGATGGTGGTCAGTATGGCGGCGGTCGGCGATGTCATTCCGCCGTCCGAGCGTGGGAAATATCAGGGGCTGTTCGGCGGGGTATTTGGTCTGGCGACCGTCATCGGGCCGCTGATCGGTGGTTTTCTGGTTGAGCATATTTCCTGGCGCTGGATTTTCTACATCAATCTGCCGCTGGGGATTTTCGCCCTGCTGGTGATTGGCGTGGCGCTGAAATCGCAGACTGCACGCATCCGCCATGAAATCGATTTTCTCGGCGCGGGGTATCTCGCGGCGGCGCTGACCTGCATCATCTTGTTCACCAGCGAAGGTGGCACGGTGTATCAGTGGTCGGATCCGCAACTGTGGTGCATTCTGGCGTTCGGGCTGGTGACCCTTGGTGGCTTTATTTATGAAGAAACGCTGGCGGCCGAGCCGATCATTCCGCTGGGTCTGTTCCGCGACCGCACCTTCCTGCTCAGTTGCGCAATCAGTTTTATTATCGGCATGTCACTGATGGGGTCGATGACCTTCCTGCCGCTGTATCTGCAGGTGGTGAAAGGCTCGTCGCCGTCAGAAGCGGGGATGCAACTGCTGCCGCTGATGGGCGCATTGCTGTTCAGTTCGATCGTCAGCGGGCGTCTGATCAGCCGTATTGGCCGTTATCGTATTTTTCCGATTATCGGCACCTTACTGAGTTTCGCCGGTATGGTGCTGCTGGGCTTTCTGAAAGTCAGCACGCCGGTACATATGCTGTATCTCTACATCGGCGTGCTCGGTTTCGGCCTGGGGATGGTGATGCAGGTGCTGGTGCTGGCGGTACAAAACTCGGTATCGATGAAACAAATGGGCGTGGCGACCTCCGGTGTGACACTGTTCCGCTCGATTGGTGGTTCCATCGGCGTGGCAATGTTTGGGGCGATTTTCACCCACGTTCTGCGTGATCAACTGGTGGCGCTGATCCCCGAAGGCACGGTGCTTCCCCGCTCACTCAGCGCGCAGGCGGTGCAGGAATTACCGGCCGCCATCCGCGCTGATTATTTGCAGGCATTTGGCTCGGCGCTGCACTCGGTGTATCTGATTGCCGCGTGCGTGATGGTGCTGGCGTTTGTCCTGTCGCTGCTGCAAAAAGATGCGGTGCTGAAGAAATAACCGGCCGCAATCCCGGCGATTTGCACTAAGCTTTCCCCTTTACGGCGTTGAAATGGCATGGAAACCAGCAACGCCGGCAGGGATATCATAAAGGGGATCGCTATGCTGTTTCGCCGTTTCGAGCGAATGATCGACATCTTCCGTGAGGCACCGGCTGCTGAACCGCCGGATCAGGTTCTGCCTTTCTATCTTTATTATCTGCGTCAGGTCTGGCCGAGTTTCGCCGTTTTACTGGTGGTGGGACTGATCGGTGCGCTGATTGAGGTTTCGCTGTTCAGCTATCTCAGCCAGATTATCGACCTGACCAAAGACACACCGCCGGGCAGTTTTTTCACCGACCATATGGGCGAGCTTTTATGGATGGCGGCGGTGGCGATGATCCTGCGGCCGGTGTTTATCGGGTTGCATGATTTGCTGGTTCACCAGGCTATCAGTCCCGGCATGACCAGCATGATCCGCTGGCAGAATCATAAGTATGTCCTCAAACAGAGCCTGAACTTTTTCCAGAGCGATTTCGCCGGGCGCATTGCCCAGCGCATTATGCAGACCGGTAACTCGTTGCGCGATTCGGCGGTGCAGGCGGTGGACGCCATCTGGCATGTGGTGATTTACGCCGCCAGTGCGCTGTTCCTGTTTGCCGAGGCGGACTGGCGGCTGATGATCCCGCTGATTATCTGGATCTTCGGTTACGGCGTTTGCCTGCGTTATTTCGTGCCGCGTGTGAAACAACGCTCGGTGCAGTCATCGGAAGCGCGCTCAAAACTGATGGGCTGCATCGTCGATGGTTACACCAACATCACGACGCTGAAACTGTTTGCGCATACCGATCTCGAGCAAAAATACGCGCGCGAAGCGATTAGCGAACAGACCGAGAAAACCCAACTGGCAGGGCGTCTGGTCACCGGCATGGACGTGTCGGTCACCACGCTGAACGGGTTGCTGATTGTCAGCACCACCGGTCTTGCCTTGTGGTTGTGGACCCAGTCGCTGATAAGCGTCGGGGCTATCGCGCTGGCGACGGGTCTGGTTATTCGTATTGTGAATATGTCCGGCTGGATCATGTGGGTGGTGAACGGTATTTTCGAAAATATCGGCATGGTGCAGGACGGCCTGCACACCATTGCGCGGCCATTGACGGTAACGGATATCCCGCAGGCGAAAGCGCTGAAAGTCGATCAGGGGGCGATCCACTTTGATCACATTCAGTTTAATTACGGCAAAGAGAATTCCGGAGAAGGCGGCAGGGTGATCCCCAATCTGGATCTGGCAATCCGTCCCGGCGAGAAGATCGGCCTGATCGGGCCTTCCGGCGCGGGGAAATCCACGCTGGTGAATCTGCTGCTGCGTCTGTATGACATCGACAGCGGTCGCATTCTGATTGATCAGCAAAATATTGCCGACGTCACGCAGGAAAGCCTGCGCGCGCAAATCGGTATGATTACCCAGGACACCTCGCTGCTGCATCGTTCCATCCGCGACAACCTGCTGTACGGCAGGCCGGGCGCGACGGAAGAGGAGTTGCAACTGGCAATTCGTCAGGCGCGTGCCGATGAATTCATTCCGCAACTTTATGATTCGCTGGGCCGTACCGGGCTGGATGCGCATGTCGGTGAGCGCGGCGTCAAACTTTCCGGCGGCCAGCGTCAGCGTATTGCGATTGCCCGCGTATTACTGAAAAACGCACCGATCCTGATCATGGATGAAGCCACGTCGGCGCTGGATTCCGAAGTGGAAGCGGCTATTCAGGAAAGTCTGGAGACGCTGATGGGCGGTAAAACGGTGATTGCCATTGCGCACCGCTTATCGACGATTGCCAAAATGGACCGCCTGGTGGTGCTGGAAAAAGGGCAGATTGTTGAGACGGGCAATCACGCCGAGCTGCTGGCGCACGGCGGGGTTTATGCGCGCTTGTGGCAACACCAGACCGGTGGATTTGTCGGCATGGATTAGGGCCCGAACTTAACAGACGTCGTGCCGGTAGGGCAGCACTTCGCGGGCTTCGTCCGCCCAGCGCTGCACGGCGGCACGCTCTTCCACTAAAAAATCTTCCACGGCGTCACGCAAACCCGGATGCCGTAAATAGTGCCATGAGTCGGTGATCACCGGCTCAAAGCCACGCAGCAGTTTGTGTTCGCCCTGTGCGCCCGCATCAAACCGTTTGAGGCCGCTGGCAATCGCGTATTCCATTCCCTGATAAAAACAGGTTTCAAAATGCAGCCGGTCGAATTCCGCCACGCATCCCCAGTAGCGGCCATAAAACGTATCACCGCTGATTAAACTGAACGCCATGGCGACATCACGGCCGTTTTGCTGCGCGAATACCACGCGGATCGCCTCCGGCATTCTTTCCGCCAGCAGGCTGAAAAATGTGCGGGTCAGATACGGTGACTGGCCGCGTACCGCATAGGTATTGCTGTAGCAGGCATAAACGAAATCCCATTGTGCTTCAGTCACCTGCGCGCCTTTCAGCCAGACAAATTCAATGCCCTGCGCGGCCACCTGTTCGCGCTCTTTGCGAAACTGTTTGCGCTTGCGTGAGGTGAGTGCGTCGAGGTAATCCTGAAAATCGCGATAACCGCGGTTCTGCCAGTGATATTGCAGGCCCTGCCGGTGCTGCCAGACCGCTTCACCGCCGATCAGCCGGTTGGCGCGCTCATCGGTAAAATTGATGTGTGCGCCGGTCAGGCCATTTTCTTGCAGAAAATCCGGCAGTGCCTGCAACAGACTGATCGCAGCAGATTCATCGCCCAGCAGCCGTGCGCCGGTCACCGGGCTGAACGGCACCGCACCCAGCCATTTCGGGTAATAGGCAATACCTGAACGCTGGCAGGCATCCGCCCAGCCCTGATCAAACACGTATTCGCCGTAAGAATGGCGTTTGCGATAGCCGGGAATGGCGGCGCGGATTTCCCCGTTTTCCTGCCAGAGAAGATGCTGCGGATGCCAGCCGGAATGCGGCCCGAGGCTGCCGCTGTCTTCCAGCGCGGATAAAAATGCATAGCTGAGGAAAGGCTGCTGCGCAGGCACCAGCGCATCCCACTGTGCGGCTGGCAAATCAGCCAGACGGTTTAACGTGATAACAGGCATCAATTATTCTCGCTGTAGCGTAAAAGAGAAATCAGTTAACTGTCGTGCAGGCAGGGGGATATTACGGCAGAGGTTAAGATAACAATATAATAAGTCTTAAGTCGCTGATTTATCATCCGGAACATTATTTAAAAATGTTCCGGATGTTTTATTTAACGGGTAATTAACTGGCGCGTACTTCCGGGTTATCGGACAGCGAAATAAAGGCTCCGCTTTTCGCATCAAAGGCTTCGATGCAACCCGATTCAATATCATACACCCAGCCGTGCAAGGTAATTTCCCCTTTCGCCAGGGCGACCGCTACGCAAGGATGCGTGCGCAGGTTACTCAGCTGGGCCACGACGTTCTGGTGCACCATACCGTTGACGCGTGCCTCAGGGTTTTCGTGTTCGACGGATTCATTGATGGCTTTTGCGGCATCGGAATAACGCAGCCAGTGTGCGACCGCTGGCATGTGATCCAGACAGGTGCAGTTGGCAATCGCGCTCATTGCGCCGCAGTTGGAGTGCCCGCAGATGACGATATCTTTCACGCCCAGCGCTTTAACCGCGTACTCCACCGTGGCGGAAACGCCGCCCGGTTCCGGCCCGAATGGCGGCACAATATTACCGGCATTACGGATAACAAACAGTTCGCCCGGTTCACGCTGCGTGACTAATTCCGGCACTAACCGGCTGTCAGAACAGGATATAAACAAGGTCTTAGGATTTTGGTTTAACGCGAGTTCTTTGAATAACTTAGAACGCTGTGGAAACGCCTCTTTCTGGAATCTGAGGAAACCTTCAATGACATCTTTCATAGGGGAATTCCATGTATTTCAATGCCAGTGAGTCTGCCACGAAAAAAAAGGCAGATCAATCAGACACAATATCAACACTATTTACAGGGAAATAAGCAGGCACAAAATAATATCATTTACCGGCGATAAGAATTTCACATTCTGTTTTTTTAATGCCATACCTTTATCTCAGCATTATTCGTCCCCATATTTCCTCTACCCCCTCAGTGAAGGAGTCTGTATGACAATCGAATACGCTATTTTCGGTGGTGGCTGTTTCTGGTGTACAGAAGCGGTGTTCAAAGACGTCATTGGCGTGGAGTCGGTGGAAAGTGTCTACACCGGCGGGCGTCGCCCGAACCCAAATTATGAGCAGGTCTGTACCGGCACGACCGGTCATGCGGAAGCCATCCGCGTGGGGTTTGACCCGGAAAAACTGACTTACGGCGATTTGCTGGATATTCACTTTGTGACGCACGATCCGACCCAGCTTAACCGCCAGGGAAATGATGTCGGCACGCAATACCGTTCGGCGATTTTCCCGGCCAATGAACAGCAAAAAGCAGAGGCGGAAGCGGCGATACTGCGCGCGCAGCACGATCACAGTGATCCGATTGTGACCAGCATCGAACCACTCGGCGAAGTGTATGTGGCCGAAGGCTATCACCAGAATTACTGGGATGGTGCGGGGCAGCAGAACCGTTATTGCATGGCGGTGATCCCACCGAAACTGCAAAAGTTGCGCAAGAGTTTTGCGCAGCGGACGAAATCGTTACAGCAGTAAAAACATCCTTATCCGTTGCTCAGCCAGCACATTAATGCGTGCTGGCTGACGACGATTCATCTCCGCCTGTTATTCTTCCGGCAACACTCCCCCTTTTGCCCAATGTGATTTCGGTATTTCAGTGATCACTACATCCACACTTTCAGGTTTACATTTCAGGGTTTCTGCTGCCAGGCGGGTCACTTCGCGGACAAAGTCACGTTTTTGTTCGGGGGTACGGCCAGGAAACATTTCCAGACGGATCATCGGCATAGTAAATCCTTAGTGATTAGGCCCTCACGGCGGGGGCAGCCTCTATTCTACGTAAGGATTGGGAAGAATAAAGACGTGCAAAACAAAAGCCAGAACCTCTGTTCTGGCTTTTAATTGCTTCAGAATCCGTAGCGGATTGCATCCTTACTTTGCTGCATCAGTGCATCGATTTTTTCGGAAAATCGCTCCAGCCCTTTGCCGTCACCGGCTTCAGAGCACTGCCGCCGTCGCGCATTGTAGGCTTTCATCAGCTGTGCCTGTGCAAAACCCGGCTTGCCGTAACAGGCCATGCTTTGCTCCCAGCAGGCAATGGCCGCGTCCAGATCCTGCTGTTCCTGATACTGTTTTCCCAGCTCATTCAGCGCTTTTGCCGACTCCTGCGGCGGCAATTGCTGCGCCAGAATTTGCTCAATGCGTGTGTCCATAACCATGACCTCCGGCTTGCTTAGTGGAAGAAGTTGAGAATATGGCCGAATACCAGCCCGACGCTGATCACGTCTGAGTCACTGAATGTCACGTTCGAGAAGCCGAACTTGCCCAGCAGCGGCAGCAACAGCGCAGGCAGCAGGGTGATAAACAGGCCGTGGAAGATACCGCCGATAATCGCGCCGCGTCGTCCGCCGACTGCATTGCCGAAGATTCCCGCCGTGCCGCCTGCGAAGAAGTTGGTCAGCATGCCCGGTAAAATCATCGCCAGCCCGAGACTCGGGAACAGGAACATACCGATGATGGAGCCAATGGTGGTAGAGATGAAACCGATAATGACGGCGTTCGGTGCGTACGGGAAAAGCACCGGACAATCGAGTGCCGGAATGGCATTCGGGACGATGCGCAGGGCGATGCCGCGAAATGCCGGTACGATTTCCGCCAGCAACAGGCGCACACCCGACAGCAGAACGTAAACACCGACCACAAACTGAATGGATTGCAGGAACGAATAGACCAGATAATTAACGCTGTTGGCGTAAGGCGCGACGACTTCCGGGCCTGCGGCAATCGCCGGGATCAGGTAAATCGGGATCATCACCACCATCATCGACAGGTAGGTGTCCTGCAGGAACGAGAAAGATTGCGGCAGCTCGAAATCTTCGGTGCTTTTACTGACATCGCCGGTGATTTTCGCCACGCCTGCCTGCACGATATAGCCGATGGTGCAAAAATGGCCGAGTGCAATATCATCGGACCCGGTGATTTTACGCACAATCGGCTGAGCCAGCACCGGCATCCCGACGGCCATGACGCCCGCAATAATGCCGCCAGTCAGGATCAGTTCCGTGCCGCGCAAGCCGCCCATATAACCGATAACGGAACACACCGTGGCCATCCACAGCGATGCTTGTCCGGTGAGAAAGATATATTTGAAACGGGTCAGGCGGGCAATCAGGATATTAACGATAAACGCCAGAACCATAATTAATGCGGTTTCACGGCCGAGAGTTTGTTGTGCGATACCGGCAATAGAACCGACGTCGGTAACAATCCCGCGCATGTGAAACCCTTTCTGGAATATTTCACCCAGAAAGGTCAGGGCATTAACAATAATGCTGGCCCCGGAAAGCAGAACCAGAAAACCCAGCAGCGTTTTTAATGTACCGGTAATGATCTGGCCGGTGCTTTTCTTTAATGCGATCAGACCAATCATGGCGATCAGTGAGATTAAAATTGATGCCTGGCCTAATACATCATTGACAATAAAGTGAAGGAAAGACATAAGCGTCCCCTGTAGAGTTCACGGTAATTGTTTTATCGATTTATAAGTATTGTGAATTGAGTGGGTCTGTTATTAAGTGGCCAGGTGACCCATCTCCTGAAGAATAGGCGTCAGCTTGCTCTTTATTTCATTTTTATCGACCAGTCTTTTCAGGTAAATAATATTGGCGTTGATGGTGTAATGCTGGAATTGCGATCTGAAATTTTCGCCGGTCATAATAATGTCGGCTCTTGAAGACGTGGCGCTTGAAATATCACAATGTGATAAATCGGCTTCCACACCCAGATCCTTCAGTGCCGCTTCGATACTCATTTCACAGGCAAAACTGCTGCCCAGACCCGCACCGCATACCGCCAGGATTGATAGCTTTTTCATCATTTTTCCTTACGTTCTTTGTAGGTGTTCATAAAGGGTTATGTTTATCTTTTTCACTTCACGTCTAAAACTGTCGGATAATCTCTAATGCTTCCTGCTTGTTTTTACTGCGTTTTAATCGTTCCGCTGCCTCGTCATCGCAGAACAGATGGGAAAGGCTGGCAATCATTTCGATGTGTGAATGGCTGTCCACCGCGGCCAGCGCGAAGATAACGTAAACCGGATCATTATCTTCACTGCCAAACTCAACGCCTTCTGAAACAATGACCAAAGACAGTGCCGTTCGGTTAACCCCTTCTTCCGGCCGGGCGTGCGGCATCGCAATACCTTCGCCCAAAACATAATAAGGCCCGATTTCCCGGTGCATATCATATATAGCCTGAAGATAACGACTTTCCGCTGCGCCCGAATCAATTAATGGTTGCACGGCAAATGCCACGGCACTTTTCCAGTCATCTATTTTGCTAATGATTTGCGTGTTATTTTCATTAATCCAGTCGCTTAACATAATACCTCTTCATATGAATAGGGTCTTTTCTCAGTATGATATTTAATTAAAATAAAAACTGTGATCTATCCAATCCTATTAGCCATCAATGAAAGATAATAATTTCAAAAGACCTGAAAGAATGAATGATAGTAGAGGTTTAACAAGGTCCTGATATCAGATTTAACTTACTTTTTCAGTAAATGAATATTTCCTCCGGTCAGTATTTATTGAATTTGCGTATTGAATGAATTGATTATCCACGCATGAATATCAACAATATTTACAGGCTTATTTTGGCCGATAACATTCTGGTCAACAGAATAAACTGGTCCCGGGGTTATTGGTCGTGCTTTTCCTGCGAGAATTTTTAATTCGGGGATATATTCTGCCCCGACATGTCCCGGTAAACGCTCGCCCAGCCGTGAAGAAAATCGTTCGGCCGCCAGTTCAGCATCAATCTGGCACCAGATTTCCACAACCTGCGATATGCCCGCCCGTTGCAGATAATCCTGCAACACCTCTTTGGGCTGAAAACCAAACCAGGCATCGACAATAAAGGTGCTGCCTTCGGGCGCGCCGCCGATGATGTCCCAGATAACCTGATAACTTGCCAGCCCGAGTACGCGGTTAAAAGGGCGGTCAACATTCTCTAATCGCTGAAGAAACGGATTTTTAATGCCATCAAGCGACAGTTGCAGCCAGCCGCTGTATGCAGAAAGCTCAACGGCGAGCCGGCTTTTACCTGACGCCGGGATCCCGTTCACCAGGATGACGCGTTTGCCGGTTGAGCCATTTCGTGAGGCATTTCTGTTTTCAGACATGTTCCACCTGTTGTGTCTGGTTGTGTGACGGTGCATGGAAATACTGTTCAATGACGGCCTGAAGTTCGTTCAGACGCGGTACCGCCAGCGATTCAAGACGGGATTTCGTCGCGTTGCGGTCCAGTGAGATGCAGTCTTTCCATAATGAACGGCCTGCGATAACGCCTGATGCGCCTTCGCTCATGGCATCTGCCACTTGTTTGAGGAAGGTGGAATGGTCAACCCCGGCAGAAAGCACGGCCCACGGCACGTCGCCAGCGAGTTTTGTGATGTCAGCACAGGCTTGTTTTGAGCCAGGATAAGGCAGTTTCAGCACCTTCGCGCCGCATTCCAGACAAATCTTGGTGCCGCCATAAATCAGAGACGGGACTTTTTCTTTATATTCTTCCTCGGTTTCGTTGTCGAGTTTATAGGTCAGAAACTCCACCACCAGCAGCAGGTCTTCGCGGGCGAAATCCTCAATGCTCTGGCGCAGAATATCAATGTTATGACGGTTTGCTGCTTCCTGGTCTGAACGCAGATACACCATGATTTTGCCGCCGGTCGCACCGAGTTCACGCACACGACGTGCATCGACATTCTCCACCAGCCGTGACAGGCGGTAGCCTTCCGGCGAACTGTCCCAGCCCGACGCATCCAGGCCAATCAGCAGCGCGGTGTCGCGGGCAATAATGCCGTTGTCCACCAGTTGCGGAACGGCACAGACCGGATCGACCAGTACGCAGGAGGCTTTGCTGGCAAGATATTGCGTGATGTCGGCTTTAATCAGCCCGAGTTCGTGTTCTGAAATGGCAGATTGCTGTTGCGGGTCGCTGGCGAGCAGGCTGCGCATGGCACCGCGCTGATCACAGGCGATCACCAGCATCGCGCCATTTTTACCGCAAATCTGCTGGTAGCTACGTAATTCTGAGGTAGACATCTTTGACATGGAACTCTCCTTTGCGTGAAATTTATTACAGATTAAAAAATCTCGATTACACTGGACGTTCTGTCTTTCCCCCCTGAAAAAACGGGGCGGAAAATCGCGTAACATGCCGTATTACAAGGGTTGAAGCCCGATCCGGCACATTGCATTTTTACAGGTGTTGCGCAATAATCCCTCAATCGACGATTTGAGTGTAATTCATTACTGAAAGGAATTTCAAGCTGAAAGAGCCAATTTTGCAAGATATTGCAGCAACGCGTGCCATGATGCATCTGGTGGCGAAGCTGCATTACGAGTCTGATATGTCTCAGGTGGAGATTGCACGCAAGCTGGATGTGTCGACGGCAACCATTTCCCGGTTGTTGAATAAAGCCCGCGCGGCGGGGATTGTGCGCATCGAAGTGGTGGGATTATCGTCACCGGAAGACATGACGGCAGACCTGATAAAACGTCTCGGGCTGAAACATGCGTATGTTGTGGATGCACCGCCGGGTAATGTGCTCGGCGCGCTGGCGACGCCGCTGGCTTCTCTTTTACAGGAAGCCGGTTTAGGCGCGGGATCGGTGCTCGGCATCGGCTGGGGAAGAGCAGTGCGCGAAGTCACGCTGGCCGGTATGCCCCGTCTGCCGGGGATCATGACCGTGGCGCTCAACGGCGGGATGCAACAATCTGCGCCGCATTTTCAGATAACCGAGTTCGTGCGCCGTGCGGCGGAACAGATGGAAGGCACACCGTATTTTCTTCATGCCCCTTATCTTTCTTCGGCGGAACTGCGTGATGCGTTTCTCTCGGACCCGAGCGTGCAGGAAATCATTTCACTGTGGGACAAACTCGATGCGGCGATTGTCGGTGTGGGTCTGACGCATACCCCGAAACCGAGTGAATCCACTACCGCGACGCCCGGTGAGCAGGCATTGAGCGATGCCGCAGGCGATGTGCTGCGCCATTACTTCACGGGAACCGGAGAGTTATTGCACTGGGAAGGCGAGGAGCGAATGATTGCGGCCTCGGTTGAACAGCTACGCAATACGCCGCTGACTATCGGCGTGGCGGCAACGCCGGAAAAAGCGGCAGGGATTATCGGTGCCGTGCGTTCAGGCATGATTAATTCATTAGTGACAGACGTGAATACCGCACAGGCGATTCTGGATAAACTGCCGGTGGTCTGACGCCTGCTTGCTTAAAAAAGCAGTGCTTAAAAAATATGCTTAAAAGAAAAAGGCATTCCTTTGCGGGAATGCCTTTTCGTTTCTGCATCTATGCTATCACACCGCACCGTCGGAAATGCCGTGCCCTGATGAGCACTGCAGTTTCCCCGTAGTATGATTGATTTTCTTGTTGAACGTTTGGATGCAGGGAAGGTGGTTTGAAAATTAAAGCTACCAATAATCCTAATCGTGATTGAGGAGCATTCCGTTTTATCCAGAAATGTTAATTGATATTTGAGGATCTCGCGGGATTTCTGAAAAATAAATAATGATATATGTCAATTTTCACAAATTATTTATCCATTAAGACATCGTTACAACGACGAATTATTTTCTTTTACGCATAAAAAAGAAAGGTTTTTTTCATTTTTATTAATTTAACTTATTGATTTTATTTTGTTTTTATTTGATGTGGTGTTTGCTAAATGATCATTTCAGTAAAAGTGGGTGTTCCACGGGGTACTTTGCTGGGAAAATAATGTGTTCTAGCAGTAAAACCCTACAGGATAATCCCCATGAATAAGCCTTGCTTAATGTCTTTGACTCTCATTGCGTTAATCGCATTGACTGCTTGTAGCACTAAAAATAATGTGGCTACGATAAAAGAGGTATCAGTAAATAAAAGCTCGAATAATACGTGCGTTAATGAATTCAAAGCATTACAACGTCTCTCTCCTCACGATTTTGATCTATATCAGAAGCAGTTTAATCAACTGACAAAATCTTATGATGTCTATAAAACCAATAAAGGTTTGATAAATAAAGATGCTCAGGAGATCCTGAACATAGAGCTGGATTCTAAATTAAAACTTATCTGCGCAAGAGTTAAAGGGGCGGCCTTTAAGAGCATGGACGAGCGCTCTCAGGAAGTGAATAAAATATGATGGCGCGAGTGAAGTCTTTCTTCTTAATTCTGCTCCTGATCAATATACAGGGAGCCCATGCTGAAGAACCGGTGGATGCTAACCTGGGTCTTTTGGATCAGTTGCAGAGTGAAAATTTAATTTCTGCTCCAGAACCGTCTGTTTTTGCGGAAAAAGATAAGACTTCCTCTCCGCTGATCCAGCCTCCAAAAAATATCGTCGTGCCGAAAGCCCTTGTTGAAAAACCGGTAGCGCAAAAACCGCGACCTAAACCGACGCCAGCGCCCGTCAGGAAAGCCCCTAAAGCGCTTCAGCCTGCGAGCACTCAGTCTGCACCTGCGGTGCCTGCTACTGCGAATGTCAGCGACACCCAGAAAAAGGCCAATGAGCAGCTCAAAAAATCCCTTGAGACAGCAAAATCCACGGCAGAAAAATCCCGTGATCAATACGCGGCTTTGCAAAAATCTTATGCGGATACACAAAAAGAAAATCAACAACTCCAAACGCAGATCGCGGCGTTAAAAGCCAAACCTGTGGTCATCCCGCCGTCGGCAGATCAAAAACTTGCGCAGAAAAAAACGCAGGATGAACTGAAAAAACTGCAAAATTCGCTGAAAAATACACAACAAGAAAACCAGCAGATTACCACTCAGTTGCAGAAGCTAAAGAGCAGCCAGAAACATGCTGAAAGTCTGACGGGAAAACTTTCCGTGGCGCAGACGGCGACAAAAAAATACCAGGACGAAGTGGCAGATATTCAGCAATCTTTGAAAAAGACTATGGGTGAAAATGCCCGGTTGAAAGCACAGTTAACCGCATTCAAAACCAGTCAGGACGGCTCAGTCAAAAAATCCTCCGAACAGGTAGCTGCCTCTCAATTGGCGACTAAAAAAGCCCAGAAAGAATTCGCTGCTCTGGAGGCGAGCTTTAAAAAATTAAGCAGTGAGAATACACAGCTCAAAACGCAACTCGATACCGTGAAAAAGCAATCCTCGGCACGCATCGAACAACTGGTCTCATCCGAACACGCTAACGGTAAATCTCTGGCAGAATTCGCAGTGCTGAATGCGACATTACAGCAGGCGACAGAAGAAAATCATAAGCTTAAAACGCAGTTTGAGACACTACAAAAGCAGTCGACTGCACAGGCCGATAAATTGCAGGCTTTACAAAGCACGGGCAATAAATCTCAGGCTAATGTGGTTGAGTTGCAGACGACGGCAAAACAAGCTGCTGCTGAAAATGTTCAACTGAAAACGCAGCTGGCCAGCCTGCAAAAGCAAGGCGCCAGCCAGAATGAAAAAATAGCGTTCGCTGTCGAGGCCAATAACAAATCCCTCAATGAAAATCAGCTACTGCAAAAGTCCCTTAAACAGGCCACTGATGAGAATGCGCAATTGAAATCGCAGCTTGCAGACTTGCAGAAACAGGATGCTGTACGTAATGACAAACTGTCAGTTTCAGATGCTGTGAATAAGAAATCTCAGGCTGACTACGTGGCTCTGCAGAAAACCCTCAAACAGGCGACCGATGAAAATGCCGGGTTGAAAAACCAACTGGCGGCATCGCAAAAAGAAACTGCTGCGCAGACCGGAAAATTGTCAGTGTCAGAGACGGCGGTTAAAAAATCTCAGGCCGACTATGTCGCTCTGCAGAAAATCCTGAAACAGGCCGCTGATGAGAATGCGCAAATGAAAACTCAATTGGCAGACTTGCAAAAACAGGGCACCGCACAGAATGGCAAACTGTCCGTGTATGAGGCGACCATCAAAAAGTCACAGGCTGACTATCTGGTCTTGCAGAAAAGCGTGAAACAGGCCGCTGATGAGAATGCGCAAATGAAAACCCAACTGGCAGAGTTGCAGAAACAAGGCGCGGCACAAAATGAAAAGTTGTCCGTTTCACAAGCCGCCAATAAGAAATCTCAGGCGGATTATCTGGCTTTGCAGAAAACCCTGAAACAAGCCACGGATGATAAAGCGCTACTGAGTATTCAACTGGCAGATTTGCAGAAACAGAGCGCAGCGCAGGCGGAAAAACTGGTGGCGTCTGAGGCCGCGAACAAAAAGTCGCAAAGTGATTATCAGGCGTCACAAACGGCATTATCAAAATCTTCTGAGGATGTGAAACGTCTGACAGCCCAGCTCAGCGAGAGTCAGCTGGCGGCGACCAAAGTCACTGAAGAAAAAAATAAGCTGACAGCCGAACTGGATAAAACGAAGAAAGACCTCGCCTCACACAGTATTGCTGCCGTGACGCAATCTGGCGGAGAGTTGATCAGTGATGCAGAACTTAAAACGTTGCAGGCGAAAGAAAGCAAGAAAACCGGGCGTTCTTATTCTGTCGGGTATTTGCTGGGGCAGGCCGCGAATTCAAAAATCGAGCAGGTGGTATCCGCCGGTGAGAAAATTGATCGCAATGTGATTGTTAAAGGCTTTGTTGACCGGATGAATGAGCTGTCCAACATGTCGACTGAAGACATGCGGGAGTCGCTGAACAGTCTGGACAGTGATATCCGCTCTCGTCAGGAAAAGCAAAAAACGTCAAATGTAGAGAATAACCAGAAAATCCTCGATAAAGCGGGCAAGGCTAAAGGCGCGGTGAAAGCCAAATCTGGCTTTATTTACCAGATTACTAAGCCAGGTTCTGCACCTAAAGTGACGATGGATAAGGGCATTCGTTTGCAGATTATTGAGACGTTGGGCGACGGTAAAGTCATTGCCAGCGAAAAAGACAATAATGTGATCAGCGCGTCCGTAACGGAAATCCCTGCAGTGCTTCAGGAAGTCGTGCTGAAGCTGGGTTTGCAAGGTGAAGCGACACTGTATATTCCACCTGAACTGGCGTATGGCAAAGACGGCATTCCGGGTAAAATTCCGCCGAATTCACTTTCCATCATGAATATCAAAATATTAGGTATAAAAGACAAGTAAGAGTGGCCGCATAAAAAAAGGCAGGCGATCGTCAGATCACCTGCCTGTTTTATTTCTGCGGCCTGATTTATTTTCCGCTCAGGAATGCCAGCAAATCGTCGTTCAGTTGATCCTGATGTGTGACGGCAAAACCGTGCGGTGCGCCTTCATAGATTTTCAGTTCTGCAGTTTTAATCATTTCTGCCGCCAGCTTGCCGGTGGCTTCGAACGGCACTATCTGATCCGCGCTGCCGTGAATAACCAGCGTCGGCACGGTAATTTTCGCCATATCCGGGCGGAAATCTGTTTCAGAGAAGGCCGTGACACAATCGACGGTGCCTTTCAGCGACGCCATCAGCGCGATGTTCAGCGTCTGTGTCATCACGCCGTCGGAAACGGTCATCCCCTGATTAGTGCCGTAGAACGGCGTCGCAAAGTCGCTGATGAACTGTGCGCGGTCTTTCAGTAAACCGGCCCGGATGCCGTCAAATACTGATTTATCCACGCCCTGCGGATGATCATCCGTTTTAATAAACAGCGGGGTGACCGCGCCGAGCAATACCAGGCTGGTGACGCGTTCTGAACCGTAACGGCTGATGTAGCGGGTCACATCGCCGCCGCCCATCGAGAAGCCGACCAGCGTAACGTCGTGCAGGTCGAGATGTTCAATCAGATCGTTGATGTCAGAGGCGAAAGTGTCGTAGTTGTAACCTTCCCATGGCTGCTCTGAACGGCCAAAACCACGACGGTCAAAAGCGATAACGCGGTAGCCGCGATCGGCCAGGAAATTCATCTGGCTGTCCCACATATCGGCATCCAGCGGCCAGCCGTGGCTGAATAACACCGGCTTACCTTTGCCCCAGTCTTTAAAATAAATTTGAGTGCCGTCTTGGGTATTGAATGTGCTCATTTTTATATTTCCTCAGCGGTTATTTGCAGGTTTTAAACAGGTTGTGTGTTGTGTTGCAAACAACATTAGGCATGGCAGGGAAATATTGATAATGGGTTATTTTTGACAAGTCGTTAAAAGATTTTGTTGCTTCTATCAGTCTGAAAGTAATAGGGATTTACGACGGTATAGAGAGGGAGATGCCTGTCAAAAAAATCTGAACAAGTTGCCAAATTCTTTCCGCTATCCGCTTTTGATGTCCTGACCTATTGTTAATTCCAGCAGCACAACAACACAACGTGAAATACAAACACACAACCCAACAATGCACTCTGAGAGGAAATGAAAATGTCTAAATTCGATCTGCTGGATCCACAGAACTCCACCCTGATTTTCATCGACCATCAGCCACAAATGTCATTCGGCGTTGCGAATATCGATCGCCAGCAGCTTAAAAATAATACGGTCGCTCTCGCTAAAGCGGGCAAAGTTTTTAACGTGCCGGTGATTTACACCTCGGTTGAAACGGAAAGCTTCAGCGGCTATATCTGGCCGGAATTACTGGCGGTACATCCGGATGTGAAACCGATTGAGCGTACCTCAATGAACTCCTGGGAAGACGCGGCATTCGTGAAAGCTGTTGAAGCCACTGGCCGTAAGAAACTGATTATCTCGGCCCTGTGGACTGAAGTGTGTCTGACATTCCCGGCACTGATGGCGCTGAAAGAAGGGTATGAAGTGTATGTGGTGACCGACACTTCCGGCGGCACCAGCGTGGATGCACACGAACGTTCCATTGACCGTATGGTGCAGGCCGGTGCGGTGCCGGTGACCTGGCAGCAGGTTCTGCTCGAATACCAGCGCGACTGGTCACGCAAAGAGACTTACGACGATGTGATGAATCTGGTTCGCGAGCACAGCGGTGCGTACGGTATGGGCGTCGATTATGCCTACACCATGGTGCACAAAGCCCCTCAGCGCAAAGCGTAACCTTCTTCATTTATCCATTAAGCCGGAACCGTGCTCAGGCGGGTTCCGGCAGGAGAGACATCATGCGTCATGCCCCTGTTTCCCGCCTGTCGGCACCTGTTATCCCTTTCGCGGTTATCCGCTGGTTGGCCCTGCTGGCCTTGTGTGCCGCGTATCTGCAGGGCGGTATCGTCAAACTGTTCGATTTTCCTGGCGCGATTGCCGAGATGCAGCATTTCGGCTTATCGCCCGCCGCGCCCATGGCTGCGGCCGTGATTGTGCTGGAACTGGGCGCTTCAGCGCTGATTCTTTCCGGGCGCTTTCGCTGGGCTGGCGCGCTGGCGCTGGCACTGTTCACTTTCAGCGCCAACTTTATGGCGAATGCGTACTGGCAGGTTTCCGGCCATGAACGCGCCATGATGATGAACGGTTTCTTCGAGCACATCGGGCTGGTCGGCGCTTTTATCTATGTCGCCTGGAATGACCTTAAGGAGCGGGTATGAGCCAGAATAATGTTGCGGCCGGCGGCGCTTTTTCGCCGCTCAAACAGGGGCTGTTTGCCACGATTTGGGTGGCAACCATTCTCGGCAATACCGGCAGTTTTATGCGTGATGTGGCCAGCTCATGGTTAGTCACCGGGCTGTCATCAAACCCTGCGGCGGTGGCGCTGATGCAAACCGCAGCAACGTTGCCGATTTTTTTGCTGGCGATCCCTGCGGGTGTGCTGTCCGATATTCTTGACCGTCGCCGCCTGCTGATTTTTGTTCAGTTGTTACTGGCGGGCGTCAGCGGAACCTTGCTTCTGTTGTCGCACAATAATTTGCTGACCGTGGAATATCTGGTCGCGCTGACCTTTATCGGCGGTATCGGTGCGGCGCTGATGGGGCCAGCCTGGCAGGCGATTGTGCCGGAACTGGTGCCCCGTTCTGATTTGCGAAATGCCGTTGCCCTGAACTCGCTTGGGATTAATATTGCCCGCGCAGTAGGGCCTGCGGGCGGTGGCTTACTGTTAGCCAGTCTCGGTGCCGGTGCGGCTTATGGCGCAGATGTCATGAGCTATGTTTTTGTGATTGGCGCATTACTGTGGTGGAAGCGTCCGGTCAAAGCGAAAAATGAGTTATCAGAACACTTTCTTGGCGCGTTCCGTGCCGGGCTGCGATATGTCAAAGCCAGCCGGGAACTTCATCGTGTGCTGCTGCGTGCCGCGATTTACTTCGCTTTCGCCAGTGCGATCTGGGCGATGTTGCCGCTGATTGCCCGCAATATGCTGCACGGTACCGCCGGATTTTACGGCATTCTGCTCGGCGCGGTGGGCGTCGGTGCGATTTGCGGTGCACTGTTGCTGCCCCGTTTACGTCAGAAACTGAGTGTTGACGGGCTGGTGTTGCTTTCCGCCTTACTGTCCGCCGCCGTGATGTTGCTGCTGGCGACGTCACCGGCAAAATGGCTGGCCGTGGTGCTGATGGTGGTATTAGGGATTGGCTGGATTATCGCGCTCACATCCATGAACGGCGTGGCGCAGGCGGTGCTGCCTGACTGGGTACGTGGCCGCGGGCTGGCGGTGTACCTGATGGTATTTAACGGCGCGATGGCGGCGGGCAGCCTGTTCTGGGGATTAATCGCACAGGAAACCGGTCTGGTCGGGGCGTTATTACTCGCCGGTACCGGCCTGGTTATCGCCGCGCTGGTATGCTGGCGGCTGAAACTGCCCGCAGGCGAGGCGGATTTACAGCCTGCCGGTCACTGGGAAAATCCGGTGGTTGAAGGCGATGTGCAGGGCGACCGCGGTCCGGTGATGATCCAGATTGAATACATGATTGCACAAGAAGATCGCCCGGCGTTTCTGGCGGAAATTCGGAAACTTTCGCTGGCGCGCCGCCGTGACGGTGCTTATGCGTGGGGGATCACCGAACACAGCGATGACCCGTCGCGTCTGGTGGAATGGTTCCTGGTGGAGTCCTGGCATGAGCATTTGCGTCAGCATCAGCGTGTGTCACATGCCGATGCCGATTTACAAAGCGAAGTGACGCGTTATCACCGTGGCGAAAATAAACCTCAGGTGCATCATTATCTGTCGGTGCGTTAGTCGCCGTAAAAAGCCGCATTGTGCGGCTTTTTGTTTTTCAGGCCTGGCTGTACACCGCCGCAATGCCCTCGAAATCCTGTAAATTTTCGCGCCACCACATGGCAGCGTTGCCGGTCGCGTTTTCGTTCCAGGCCATAAAAGCCTGATCGCGGCGGGTTTCGGTATCCAGACGGCGTTCAACCAGCGCACCGCTTTCGAGATGGGGGGCGGCCAGATAACGCGGCAGATAGCCACAACCCAGCCCGGCAATTTGCGCGTGAACTTTGGCGTTAAAATCATGAACGCTGAGCATTTTCTGCTCATCGAGCACGCGCAAATCCGCACCTGTGCCATGGCGGGACGTGTCGTGAACCACCACGGCGCGATACTGACGGATTTGCTCACGCACCAGCGGTTCCGGCAGCGAGGCGAGCGGGTGATGCGGCGCGACGGCAAACACATATTCCAGCCAGCCGATCGGACGGTATTCAATGCCGCTGCGCGTCACCGGTTCCTGCACGGCACCAAATACGATGTCGGCTTCGCCATAACTCAGCGCTTCCCAGCAACCGGCCAGTACATCGTGGCGGAACAATAACTGCGTGTGCTGATGTTCTGCGTAAAAACGGTCAATCAACGGCGCAAGCAGCGCGAAGGGGACGGAAGCATCGACGCTGATGGTCAGTTTGCTTTCCCAGCCGCTTTCGACGTACTGCGCTTGTTGTTCCAGCTCACTGACGGCACGCAGCAGCACACGGCCTTTTTCCAGCATCAGACGGCCTGTTGGTGTGAATGTCGCGCGATGGCCTGAGCGGTCCAGAAGTTTGATGTTCAGGTCACTTTCCATTTTCTGCACGGTATAACTCAGTGCAGAAGCGGTTTTAAACAGTCTGGCGGCCGCTGCGGCAAAAGTGCCGTGTCTGTCCAGCGCATCCAGGATCAGCAGCGCTTCAAGGCTTAATCGCATTATTTTCCCCACCCCAAAAATTGTTTAACAACAACCCAAAATATTTCCGTTATGAATGGCCGTGTTGATTTCGTATCGTTCATGAATATAACGCAACATTCAGTTAACCAGAACAACGGTTAATCAGAAGGAACATCCTGTGACTTATCCTCATCAACCTGACCACATTACTCTGGTGATCACCCACGGCGTACAGCGGGATAAGCTGACGGAATATGAACGCTGGCTGGAACAGCTGAAGACCGATGCGGCCCGGTTTCCAGGTTATCAGAATGTAAATATCCTGCGCCCGGTGCATGGCGAAACTATCTATACCGTGCTGGTGCGGTTTGATAACGTCGATAATTTGTATCTCTGGATACAATCCGATCAGCGCGAAATCCGTGAGGCGGCATTAGCCAACTTACTGAGCGGACAGGAATATATTGAGCTGCGTACGCAGGCGTAAATCCTGACGTCCAACATTTACACCCGATTTTTTCCATAAAGGTTGAAGGCTGTATAAATCGCCAGTATTATTCGTCTGTTTTCTATACGACGTTTATCCGGTTAAAGCAGGTCAGTTATTTTGTGGAATCCCGAAAAAGAGTTTTTTACCGAGCTTTATCAGTACCCTGAACATCTTCGCCATACCTTAGAAAACTTACCCAACGGCAGCGGCGTCTATATTTTTTACGGCGACGATAATGCCTTTCCGCTGTATATCGGTAAAAGCGTGAATATCCGCAGCCGCGTGATGTCGCATTTCCGCAATCCTGCCGAAGCCAAACTTCTGCATATGACCCGCGATATTGAATTCATTGAGACGATCGGTGAAGTGGGGGCGTTACTGCTGGAATCGGATCTGATTAAAACCCGACGACCGCTGTTTAATAAGCGGCTGCGCACCGCCCGCAAGCTGTGTTCGATCCGGCTTCAGGGGCTGACGGCCAGTATTGTGTTTAGTGATGACGTGGATTTTTCTCACAGCGAAGATTTATTTGGCCTGTTTAAAACTAAAATGTCGGCAGTCGAAAAAATCCGGGATATCGCCGATCAGGAAAAGCTGTGTTACGGCGCGCTGGGGCTGGAAAAACTGGCAAAAAATCGTGCGTGTTTCCGCTTTTCACTCGGCAAATGTGCCGGTGTCTGTTGCGGTAAAGAGACGCCCGACGTCCATCAGGCGCGCCTCAGAAATGCACTCAGCACCCTGAGAATCCGCAGCTGGCCGTATCCGGGGCGCATTGCCATCGCCGAAGAAGCCAACGGGCTGACCGATTATCACGTCATCAATCACTGGTTCTATCTGGGAACGGTCAAAACGCTGGAAGACGCCAAAGCCTTCGATATCGCTGTGCCGCACTTTGACCGCGACAGTTATAAAATACTCTGTAAGCCGCTATTCGAGACGGAGAGTTCGAAAGTGATTTTGCTGGACTGAGAAAGTACAATGAAAACGAGTGAGCAGTTCGCTCACTCGTGAGAGGAGGCTATGAATCGCCTCTTTTATTCGCTTTTGTCGTATTACTTAGTTGCCAAACCGCTAAACCAGCTTGGGTGGTTTGCAAGCGCTGCGTCGAGTTCGGACCATCTGACATTCTTTGCAGTGTCACCATTTTTCAGTTTATCGATGATAATATTTCTTAACTCATCAACGTTATCCTGACTTCTGGAATACTCATTACGCCCCAACCAATCTTTTAACTCATATTCTTGAGATTTATCCAGATTAATAAATTCATTATCATTTTTAGCCATTTCATTAATTCCTTCTAATGCCAGCACAGGAATTGCGCTGTCTTTTTCTAAGATGAGATTTTGAAACGCCGTTTTAATTAGTTAAATAACTATTTAAGTTAAGTTTTTTTTGGTTTTCTATATATCAACATGAATTCAAAAGGTTTTAATTTTAAGTTTTTTACCTTTCTTAGAAATTCATATTGAATTTCCCTGAGCTCAATGTCGAAAAGCAAAAAGGCCTGAGATCAGAAAATCTCAGGCCTTTATTTTTTACCGACTGGCGAATTAACGCATAGTCACAAACTCTTCCGCACCGGTCGGGTGGATGGCGACGGTGTTGTCGAAGTCTTTCTTGGTCGCGCCCATTTTCAGTGCGACCGCAAAGCCCTGCAACATTTCATCCATACCGTAGCCGATACCGTGGATACCGACGATTTTCTCTTCAGCACCGACGCACACCAGTTTCATGCGGCACGGCTGGCGGTGTTGAGTGACGGCAGTGTACATGGCGGTGAAAGCAGATTTGTAGACTTTCACGTTTTCTTCGCCGAACTGCTCTTTCGCCTGCGGTTCAGTCAGACCGACCGTACCGATTGGCGGGTGACTGAACACCACGGTCGCAATGTTGCTGTAATCCAGATGTTCGTCAGGTTTGTTGTTAAACAGACGCTCAGACAGACGACGACCCGCAGCAACGGCAACCGGAGTCAGTTCAACGGCACCGGTATTATCGCCAACGGCGTAAATCCCGTTTACGCTGGTGTTCTGGAACTTATCGACGACGATGTAACCTTTTTCGTTGGTTTTCACGCCCGTCGCTTTCAGATTGAAGTTATCGGTTTCCGGTTCGCGGCCAATCGCCCAGACCAGGCTATCGACTTCAAATTCCTGACCGTTTTCCAGCTTAAGCGTCAGGCTGCCGTCGGCATTTTTCACCACTTCTTTCGGAATGGATTCTTTATGCAGCGCCGGGCCTTCGGTTTCCATCACTTCCACCAGCGTTTCAACGATCAGCGGATCGAAAGTCCGCAGCGGCGCGTGTTTACGCACGAACAGGTGAGTTTCAGCACCCAGCGCGTTCATCACACCGGCGATTTCTACCGCGATATAACCTGCGCCAACCACCGCAACGCGTTTTGGCATTTCGGTCAGATCGAAGAAACCGTCTGAATCAATGCCGTATTCTGCACCCGGAATATCCGGATGGCTCGGGCGTCCGCCGGTAGCGATCAGGATGTGATCTGCCGTGATCTTCTCACCGTTCACTTCAACAGTATGATCGTCAACGAAACGGGCGAAGCCTTTGATCACATCAACGTTATTTTTGCCCAGCACGTTATCGTACGAGGTATGGATACGGTCGATGTAGGCGGTACGGTTGGCGACCAGCGTTTTCCAGTTGAAGCTGTTCACGGTGGTATCAAAGCCGTAATCCGGGCCGTAGTTGCGGATCGCTTCAGCGATTTGCGCGGCATGCCACATCACTTTTTTCGGGACACAACCCACGTTGACGCACGTGCCGCCCAGCTCTTTAGCTTCGATCAGCGCACATTTTTTCCCATACATGGCTGCACGGTTGATTGATGCGATACCGCCGCTGCCGCCGCCAATTGCCAGATAGTCATAATGTTTGGTCATCGGATTTTCCATGAGTTGTCAAAAATGAAGAACGCCATACCGGCGTCGCTAATCTTAAAAATTGCTTGTGAGTTTAGCGCGTGAATGCGTTTTGTCGCAAAGTTTGGATCGATGGCTGCAATAGGTTTGATAGCTGAGACCTTAGAAAAAGGCCTCAGCGAAGGGAAATTCTTTACTTACTCAGGCACTACCCAGTTCACCGTGGTGTGACCGGTACCGGAAGGCACCAGCACTTTGAGCAGCCACGGCAGTACGTTGTTCATCTGCTGCTCGAGCTTCCATGGCGGGTTAATCACGATCATGCCGGAAGCGGTCATGCCGCGCTGATCGCTGTCGGGACGCACGCCCAGTTCGATTTGCAGAATACGGCGGATGCCGGTCGCTTCGAGATCACGCAGCATTTTCTTGATTTGCTGGCGCATCACCACCGGATACCACAGCGCGTAAGTGCCGGTGGCAAAACGTTTGTAGCCTTCCTGAATGCCTTTTACCACGTCCTGATAATCGGTTTTCATTTCGTACGGCGGGTCCATCAGGATCAGCCCGCGACGTGAAGGCGGTGGCAACTGGGCTTTCAACTGCTGATAACCGTCGGCACGCGCAACGCGGGTACGGTCATCTTTCTGGAATTCACTGCGCAGCAGCGGGAAATCGCTCGGGTGCAGTTCGGTCAGGTGCAGTTTGTCGTCTTCGCGCAACAGCTGACGGGCAATCAGCGGTGAACCCGGGTAATAACGCAGGTTCTCGTTGCGGTTGAAGTGATTGACGACTGACATATACGCCGCCAGTTCTTCAGGAATATCGTCCCGCTGCCAGATGCGCGCGATGCCTTCCAGATATTCGCCAGTACGTTCGGCATGTTCGCCGCTCAGCTGATAACGCCCGGCACCCGCGTGGGTGTCGAGATAAAGGAAGGGCTTTTCTTTTTCTTTCAGAGATTCAATGATCAGGCTCTGAACGGTGTGTTTCAGTACGTCGGCATGGTTGCCGGCGTGAAAACTGTGGCGGTAACTCAACATGTGCGGCTTCTCCTGCGGCTTCGCGGCATTATCCATTAAAGACTATCCCGCCGCCACCCATTGATTTCCCCGTAACTTGACCGCATGTTAGAAGTTACGTCATCTTTAAGACGACCCGAATTCACGGCGTGGTGCGCCACAGGCGCATCAGCCCCAAACGCTATTACGAAGGACTGGCCCTATGACTGAACAGCAAAACGCGTCGAATCCGCTCTTAAAACCGTTCTCCCTGCCTCCTTTCTCTGCGATCAAGCCTGAACATATTGTCCCTGCGATGAAATCCGCTATCGAAGAAAGCCGTCAGACGATCGAACGTGTTGTCGCGCAGGGCGCGCCTTATAC
Organism: Rahnella sp. RcJ3; assembly: GCF_009498575.1. Lineage (NCBI taxonomy): Bacteria > Pseudomonadati > Pseudomonadota > Gammaproteobacteria > Enterobacterales > Yersiniaceae > Rahnella > Rahnella sp. RcJ3. Next base: position 18,674 of record NZ_QSNX01000024.1, on the reverse strand, counting down.
CTGGGAAAATCTCTGTCAACCGCTGGCCGAAAGTGATGACCGCCTGAGCCGCATCTGGTCGCCGATCGGGCATCTCAATGCCGTAAAAAACAGCCCGGAACTGCGTGAAGCTTACGAGCAGTGCCTGCCGATTCTGTCTGAATTCAGCACCTGGACCGGGCAGCACGCCGGTTTGTATCAGGCCTACCGCGATTTAAAAGACAGCGAACATTTCAGCACGCTGTCCGTGGCACAGAAAAAAGCCATTGATAACGCGCTGCGTGATTTTGAGCTGTCCGGCATTGGTTTGCCGATGGAAAAACAAAAGCGCTATGGCGAAATTTCCGCGCGTCTGTCTGAGCTGGGTTCGACCTACAGCAACAACGTGCTCGACGCCACGATGGGCTGGAGCAAACTCATCACTGATGAGAATGACCTGAAAGGTCTGCCGGAAAGTGCGCTGGCCGCCGCGAAAGCGCTGGCAGAATCGAAAGAGCAGGAAGGCTGGCTGTTGACGCTGGATATCCCGAGCTATCTGCCGGTGATCACCTATGGCGAAAACCGTGAACTGCGTGAAGAGATGTACCGCGCATTTGCTACCCGCGCCTCCGATCAGGGTCCGAATGCCGGTAAGTGGGACAACAGTGAAGTCATGGCCGAAGAACTGGCGCTGCGTCACGAACTGGCTCAGTTGTTAGGTTTTGATTCTTTCGCGGATATGTCTCTCGCCACCAAAATGGCCGAAAGCCCGAAACAGGTGATCGACTTCCTGAGCGGTCTGGCAACCCGTGCGCGTCCGCAGGGCGAGCAGGAACTGGCCCAACTGCGTGCTTTCGCCAAAGAATATTTCGGTGTGGACGAAATGGAAGCCTGGGATTTGCCGTTCTACGGCGAAAAACAGAAACAGCATCTGTTCTCCATCAACGACGAACAGTTACGTCCTTACTTCCCTGAGCAGCGTGCGCTGGAAGGGCTGTTTGAAGTGGTGAAACGCATTTACGGCATCACCGCCAAAGAACGTAAAGACGTAGAAACCTGGCATAAAGACGTGCGTTTCTTCGACCTGTTCGATGAAACCGGCGACCTGCGCGGCAGCTTCTATCTCGACCTGTATGCCCGCGAACACAAACGCGGTGGCGCATGGATGAACGACTGCGTTGGCAGCATGCGTAAAGCCGACGGCGAACTGCAAAAACCGGTCGCGTACCTGACCTGTAACTTTAACGGTCCGGTCGGCAACAAACCGGCGCTGTTTACCCATAACGAAGTCACGACGCTGTTCCATGAATTCGGTCACGGCCTGCATCATATGCTGACCCGCATCGACACGCCGGGAGTCGCCGGTATTGCCGGTGTGCCGTGGGATGCCGTCGAGCTGCCAAGCCAGTTTATGGAAAACTGGTGCTGGGAGCCGGACGCACTGGCGTTCATCTCCGGTCATTTCGAAACCGGCGAACCGTTGCCGAAAGAGATGCTGGATAAAATGCTGGCGGCGAAAAACTATCAGGCGGCGTTGTTTATCCTGCGTCAGCTGGAATTCGGCCTGTTCGATTTCCGTATGCATGCGGAATACGACCCGGCTAAAGGCGCGCAAATCCTGCAAACGCTGGCTGAAATCAAGAAACAGGTTGCCGTGGTGCCGTCACCTTCATGGGGCCGGTTCCCGCATGCCTTCAGCCACATCTTTGCAGGCGGTTATGCGGCCGGTTACTACAGCTATCTGTGGGCGGAAGTGCTGTCTGCAGATGCCTATTCCCGCTTTGAAGAAGAAGGGATTTTCAACCGCGAAACCGGTCAGTCGTTCCTGGATAACATTCTGTCGCGCGGCGGTTCCGAAGAGCCTATGGAGCTGTTCAAACGCTTCCGCGGGCGTGAGCCGCAGCTGGATGCTATGCTGCGCCACTACGGAATCAAAGGATAACCTCTGCCTGTGAGTGTGTGTTTACTGTGTGAAGAAGGCGCCGATGAAGGCGCCTTATCTGTTCTGGCGCAGCGCTGGAATCTGACGTCTGACCCGGATGCTGTGATGGCACTGGTGCTGACGCCTGAACGTCTGGAATTACGTAAACGTGATGAGCCGAAACTCGGCGCGATTTATGTCGATTTTGTCGGCGGCACGATGGCGCATCGTCGCAAATTTGGCGGCGGGCGCGGTGAAGCGGTGGCCAAAGCTGTCGGCATCAAGGGGCGCTATCTGCCGGATGTCGTCGACGCGACCGCCGGGCTGGGCCGCGATGCGTTTGTGCTGGCTTCTCTGGGTTGCAAAGTGCGGATGCTGGAACGTAATCCGGTGGTCGCGGCACTGCTTGATGATGGGCTGGCGCGGGGTTATCGCGATGCAGAAATTGGCCCGTGGCTGCGCGAGCGTATGACGCTGCTGCACGTCTCAAGCCTGACGGCGCTTGCTGAGCTTTCGCCAAAGCCGGAAGTGGTGTATCTCGACCCGATGTATCCGCACAAACAGAAAAGTGCGCTGGTGAAGAAAGAGATGCGCGTGTTTCAGGGGCTGGTCGGCCCGGACGAAGATGCTGATGGCCTGCTGGAACCGGCACGCCGTTTAGCGACCAAACGTATTGTGGTGAAACGCCCGGACTATGCGCCGCCGATGGCCGACATCCCTGCACAGGCCGCCGTGGTGACCAAGAGCCACCGGTTTGATATCTATACGCCGTTATAGAAAGCCGCTGCTGTAACGTCTTTCCACTACTGTCATAAAAAAAAGCCCGCAGGTGAAAACCAGCGGGCTTTTTTAAATTAACAACAACGCCTCTTATTCTTCTTCTTCCTCATCGCGCAACGGCACGATCAGCATGTCGATATGAACGGTGTTGATTAGCTGGCGTGCGGAGGACATCAGTTTGCTCCAGAAATCCTGGTGATGGCCGCACAGTACTAAGTCCATGCCATATTTGTTGATGGCATCCACCAGCACCTGCGCTAAATCACCGCTGCCGCTCAGGGTTTCTGAAATCGGATAGCCGGCATTTTGCGACAGTTCGTTCAACGCGTGATGCGTTTCTTCGGAAATACGTTTCTGCATGTCACCCAGATTAACGTCGATCAGACCGGTATACAGGTCGGAATAGTTTACATCAACGTGGATCAGGGACACTTTGGCGTTATACGGACGCGCCATGGAAACGGCTTTCTCGACCAGAACTTTGCTCTCCGGTGACAAGTCCACAGCAATAAGTATGTGTTTGTAAGCCATAAGAAAACTCCTTCCATAAGTCGGTTAATAGCAATATCAGCATCATGCAAAACTCATGACTTCAGTATAGCGCCAAAAGGGTTAAATAAATCAAGCATACAGATCCCATTTCCGTTTCCGGCTATGTATAGATATAAATAATATGAACAGTTACGGATTCGTTTCCTACACTGAATAATGCAGGCGTCTCCTGTTTTGGCAATCTTCTGTGATAGGGCAAGAGGGCGGGCGAACGTAGCCCGGGGGTGTGAAATTGCGGAAAGGCAGGGCGAAACGCCGGGTGTGTGCCAGCACGACGGGCGCATTGCGCGGTGTCAGTTCGCCTTGAGGGGGAATCATGATCAGTCCCGTTGCGCTGTTTTGGGCTTTATGTTTTGTGTGTGTAGTGAATATGCTGCGCTATTACTCTTCTTTGCGCGCATTGCTGGTGGTTCTGCGAGGGTGTGATCCGCTGCTGTATCAGTACGTTGATGGAGGAGGATTTTTTACGTCTCACGGTCAGCCCAGCAAGCAAATAAGGTTGGTACGCTATATTTATGCTCAGCGCTACGTTGAACATCACGATCCTGAGTTTATTCGCCGTTGTGAACGGGTTCGCGGTCAGTTTATCCTGACAACAGCATTGGTCGGTTTAATATTAATCAGTATGTTAGCCATGCTGATTTGGTATTAGAAACGGAAAGAAACGCGAGGGAGGATGCGTGAAAAAGGAAACAAAAAAGGCGACCTGCTGAGCAAGGTCGCCTTTTTATTTCATGCCGGTCAGACAATCATCAGATCAGCTTCAGTGCAATCCAGTACAGGACACCGGAAAGCACAATCGACACAGGCAGGGTTAAGACCCACGCCATCGCGATGTTTTTCACGGTTTTCGACTGCACACCGCCACCATCGACAATCATGGTTCCTGCGACCGCAGAAGACAGCACGTGCGTGGTGGATACCGGCATGCCGGTATAGCTGGCTACGCCGATGGAGACCGCCGCCGTGAGCTGTGCAGACAGACCCTGTGCGTAAGTCATGCCTTTCTTACCAATCTTCTCACCGATAGTGGTTGCGACACGTTTCCAGCCAATCATCGTACCCAGCGCCAGTGCCAGTGCCACAGCGATAATGATCCAGATAGGCGCGTATTCAACGGTTTGCAGAATGTCTGTTTTCAGCTCGCCGAGGAAGCGTTTGTCTGCAGGAGAGGTTTCCGGCAGCTTGGCCACTTTATCCGCAGTATCAGAAACACACATCAGCAGGCGACGCATATGGCTGCGTTCTTCCGGTGCCAGGTCGCTGTAAGACTGAAGATTGGTCAGCAGGGTTTGCGCGCGGCCGATAGCGTCAAGTGCGTGGCTGCTGTCGCAGTGGAACACTTTAGGCTCATCGGTCGGTGCGATATTGACGTCCGGTGCCGGCACTATTGGCGTCTGTGCAACCACGTGCGGCACGGCATCAACATGTTGCTGATAATACTGGCCGAGGTGTGTCACGGCGTCGCGGGTACGGGTAATGTCGTAACCGGTCGCGTTCATATTCACCACAAAACCGGCTGGCGCCACGCCAATCAGCACCAGCATGATCAGACCGATACCCTTCTGACCATCGTTAGCGCCGTGAGAGAAACTCACGCCGATAGCCGACAGAATCAGACCTGTACGTGTCCAGAATGGCGGCTTTTTCTTGCCGTCTTTCTTCTCACGTTCCGCCGGTGTCAGGTGGATACGGGCATGTTTCTTATTGCCACTCCAGTAACGGCGCAGCAGGAAAATCATGGTACCGGCGATAATCATCCCGACCAGCGGAGAGATAATCAGCGAAGCAAAAATACCAATCATTTTAGGGATGTTTAACGCATCGACCACGGAAGTGTGAGTCATTAATGCATTGGTCAGCCCTACGCCAATGATGGCGCCGATAAGGGTGTGGGAGCTGGACGCCGGCAGGCCGAAATACCAGGTACCGAGGTTCCAGATGATCGCGGCCAGTAACATAGAGAACACCATGGCAAGGCCATGAGCAGAACCCACATTGAGCAGCAAATCGGTTGGCAGTAAATGAACGATGGCATAGGCCACACTCAAACCACCGAGCAGGACGCCAAAGAAGTTAAATACCCCTGCCATCACGACCGCTAATTGCGAACGCATTGCCCGGGTATAGATGACGGTTGCCACTGCGTTGGCCGTATCATGAAAACCGTTAATGGCTTCATAGAACAGAACAAACAGTAACGCGAGAATCAATAACGAACCGGTATGAATATCCAATCCGGCAAATAGATGCAGCATAATTGTTACGCCAGTTAGTGGTCATGAACGCCGCGCATTATCTGCGAGAACAGGGGGACGGGAAAAGGAAAATATGACATTTTTTTGACTAAAAACAGTTCAATGTTTGGCTTTATTTCAATTAAGTATTTATCTATCAATATGTTATTCCTCCTTTGAACGCAGAAACATTTACTTACGACGTCCGGCAAGCAGTCTGTCTGGCTGGTTTAACAGCCCTCCGTCCCTTACAATCCGCGACTCAAAGCCCTGGTTAACAGGGCAAACCTTATCTAAAACGTAGTTGAATTTCCGGAAAAGAGAGGCCAAAAGTGGAACAGGTTGATGTGGTAGTCATTGGTGCAGGTGCGGCAGGCATGTTCTGCGCAGCACAGGCCGGACAGGGTGGCTGCCGTGTTCTGCTGCTGGATAACGGCAAAAAAACCGGGCGAAAAATTCTGATGTCAGGCGGCGGACGCTGCAATTTCACCAACCTTTATGCCGAACCCGCTGCCTATCTTTCCGAAAACCCGCATTTCTGTAAATCCGCGCTGGCGCGTTACACCCAGTGGGATTTCATCGATATGGTCAACCGTTACGGCATCGCCTGGCACGAGAAAACGCTCGGGCAGCTATTCTGCGACGACTCGGCGCAGCAAATCGTCACCATGCTCGATAAAGAATGCGAGCAGGGCAATGTCGATGTGCGCTTGCGCAGCGAGATTTCCGACGTGCAGAAAACCGAAAATGGCTTTGTTATCAAAGTGAATGGCTCAACTGTAAGCACTCACTCACTTGTTATTGCCAGCGGCGGGCTTTCCATGCCAGGGCTGGGCGCGACACCCTTCGGTTACCGTCTGGCGGAACAGTTTGGCCTGAAAGTACTGCCGACCCGCGCCGGTCTGGTGCCATTTACCCTGCACAAGCCGCTGCTCGATCACTTGCAGACGCTTTCCGGGGTGTCAGTCCCGGCGGTGCTTACTGCTGAAGACGGCACTGTCTTCCGTGAAAGCATTCTTTTTACCCATCGTGGCATGTCCGGCCCGGCCGTTTTACAGCTTTCCAGTTACTGGCAGCCTGGCGAGTTTGTGAGCGTTAACTTACTTCCTGATGTCGATCTGGCGGCGTTTCTGAATGCACAGCGTCAGGAACACCCAAATCAGAGTCTGAAAAACACGCTGGCGATGCAACTGCCGAAGCGTCTGGTCGAATGCCTGCAAACGCTGGGGCAGTTGCCGGACGTGACACTGAAACAGCTGAACGTGCCTCAGCAGGCCGAACTGGTTGAGCAACTGCAAAACTGGCAGGTACAGCCGAACGGCACCGAAGGTTACCGCACGGCGGAAGTCACACTCGGCGGCGTCGATACCAAAGAATTATCTTCAAAAACGATGGCGGCAGCGAAAGTCCCCGGCCTGTATTTCATCGGCGAAGTGGTGGATGTGACCGGCTGGCTGGGCGGATACAATTTCCAGTGGGCATGGAGCTCGGCGTGGGCATGTGCGCAGGATCTGGTGGCTGTTCGTGGCAGTTAACACTCTTCATCCCGTACCCGCCATCAGGACGTGCTGTCTGCGCGGTGAATTAAAAATCCCCCTGAAGGAGCAAGTGATCCTTCAGGGGAAAGATTAAAAAATACCCCGTGCCGCGTTACCGTATCCCCGGTAACACATTCTCAGGACAAAAAACCTTTCAAATTTTCCAGCATGTTGGTCATCATGCCGAAGGCCATATTTACGCTGTGAATGCTGTAATACAGCGTAATATCATTGCGCATCAGGTATGTTTCAAAACGCTTATCTGCCAGCACCGCCTGAACTTCCAGACTGCGATCGCGAAAATGGCGGCAGTTATTAATGTACAAATCCAGCGACCGGTATTCTCCCGTAGCAAGCTGATTCACCAGCGCCGCCATCTGTTCGAAGCTCTCTACCAGCGCCCTGTGTTTTTCCAGATGGCCGGTATGCTCCTGAAGATTTTCCATAATGACGTTCTCCCGGTAATAAGACGACGGTAAAAGCCTGATCAGAAGCTTTGCCAGTCGGCCTCATTGGCTGAGAGTGCCCCCGGCTTTTCCTTGCGTGGAAGGGCGGCAAGTGCCTGCGCCGGTTTTGCCAGGGACTGATGCTGAGCCGTGGCGTTGCTGAGGTTGAATTCGCCGACCAGTCTCGCCAGGCCATCCGCCTGATCCTGCAACGAGCGCGAGGCTGAAGAGGCTTCTTCAACCAGCGCGGCGTTCTGCTGGGTCACGTCATCCATCTGATTGACCGCCTGATGCACCTGAGAAATTCCCTGACTCTGTTCTGTTGCCGCTGCGGCAATCTCGTTGACCAAATCAGTCACCTGACGGATGGCATTACCCATGGAGTTCATGTTCTCGCCGACATCGCCCGCCTGATGGGCACCGGCTTCGATCAGGCTGTAGGAAAGGTCGATCAGTTCTTTTATCTCACGCGCGGCGGTGGTCGAACGTTGTGAAAGATTTCTGACTTCACCGGCAACAACAGCAAAGCCTTTACCGTGCTCACCGGCTCGTGCCGCTTCTACGGCAGCATTTAACGCCAGAATATTGGTCTGGAAGGCGATGCCTTCGATAAGCGTGATGATCTCAGTGACTTTGCGCGAACTGCTGCGGATATCACCCATCGTACCCAGCATCGTCTCAAGTGATGATGCACTTTTCTCCGACAGCGCATTCATGTTACCCGCCAGCTGGCTGGCCTGGCGCGTGTTGTCAGCCGTCTGGCGAACCGTCTCACTGAGCTCGGTCATGCTGGCGGCCGTTTGTTCCAGAGAGGCCGCTTGCTGCTCGGTGCGCGAGGAGAGATCTTCGTTACCGGCCGCGATTTGTGCCGAGGCGCTGCTGACGGACTGGGAAGCCGCGCTCACAGACAGCAGCGCTCCGGATACGCGTTGCATCAGGTTGTTGAACGCGCGGGCCATGTTGCCCACTTCATCATGACGGCTGTCATCGGCGCTCACTGTCAGATCAAGCCGCTCGCTGGCAACGGCCATAATCCCCCCGATGTCCAGCAGGCTTTTTCGTACCCGACGGATGGTGGCCAGTGCAAGGGATCCCAACAGCAGGATAATGATCGTTACGCTGCCGCCCATTCCCCACAGTGTGGTGCTGAAAATGTTGTGGTTGGTGGCCCGCAGCTCCTCACCAATGTTGATATTTAAGGTAAGCTGCTTTCGGTAATCGGAGATGAGCTGACGGATAGCCCCGCCGATACTGTCATCGCCCTCAATCATTGCCAGAGTGACCTCGTCCTGATGCGCCCGTGAAGAGGTCAGAAAGGCGGGAAGCGCCTCCTCCACTTTACGAATATTGTCGAAAGCCACGTGCGTCAGCCTTTCATCTTCAGCATCTGAGATGTCGTGCTGCAGATAATAATCTGTCAGCGTTTTTAACCCGGTAATCTGCTGCTGAATGCGGGTTTCTACTTCAGGCATTTTGCTGTTATCAGTCTGGCTCTGATGTTTATAGAGGGTGAGAGAAAGCTTATTGCTTTGATCAATAAGATTATTGAGATCCTTAATTGAAGGGATCGTATTGACCTGAACATATTCAAACCGGTTCTGGAAACCCGAAATCAACATGATCGCGACGATGCCCATTGTGATAAGGGCCGCAGAAAGCAGCGAGAACGTCAGTAAAAGACGCTGTGTGATGTTCATATTTTCCCCTGATTTTAAAAGTCCCGCCTTCAGGAAAGCGGCAGGATGTGAATCAAGGTTATCGGCAAATGTTGCATCAACATTAATTAAACTGATCTAATTCAACAATTTACGTTAATTCAATGTTCGTGACGTGAATGTTTAAAGTGATTTTTTATGCATTTAAAGAAATTTTTCATTCTCATTGAGTCGGTTTTTGAATTATTCCCGAAGGGGCAGGAAGGTTTGTTGAAAAGAACATCAGGAACACAGCAATTTCTCATTGAAAAGCGCGAAGAAATAACCCAGTCTGCGGCCTGCACTGCGCCATCCGGCATGTCTCTTTCTCTGTCACAAGGTCATCTGATGTTTACCCATAATTGTTACCGTGCTATTGCGCTGTATAAATCAATGAAATGAAAAGAATGACGGGACGATTTACCGGTTTAAGCATCATGCTTCCTCTGCTTCTGACGTCATGCGGTACACTTTCTGAAATGCAGGTGGAGGAAAATCCTCATGAAGTGAAGCAGCTTGCCTGTAGCCAAAATCTTGACGACATGGTGGATACCGTCGCGCAGCGATATCTGCACAGAGAAAAATCCAGCGGCATGGCGGTCGGGATCATCAGAAATAACGGCGCGGCCAGAACCTGGGGTTATGGCTATACCAACGCGGTGAACGGCTACAAAATTGATGGCGAAACGCTATTTGCGCTTGGTTCGGTCAGTAAAGGCGTGACGGGAGAAGTGGTGGCGGGGCTGGTCGACAAAGGGCAGCTAAAGTGGGATGACAAACTGGCAGATTTACTGCCAAAAAATATTCCGCTGAGCGAAGACGCTAAAAATATCACTCTGCTGCAACTGGCGACGCATACTTCGGGATTGCCCCGTCAGAAAATGACCAAAGATATGTTGGAAAGTTTTCTCAGGTATTTATATACCGGCGACAACTTCTATCATGAACTGGACAGCGACGCCGTTGTGGATAATCTGTCGTCATTTAAAAAGCCATTATTGCTTGTGCCGCAATATTCTAATTTAGGGTATGCACTGCTCGGTTATATTCTGAAATTGAAAACCGGTGAAGATATCCAGCAATTATCTTATGCCTTTATTTTTAATGCCTTAAAAATGGATAACACCAGTTTTTATGCCAGCCAGTTAAAAGCCTATCCGTATCGTGCGATTGGACATGCGGGAGATCAGCCTAAACTTATCCGCCGTGGCGAGGTCGTTCCCGACTGGCATTTCTCGAATAATATGGTAGCGGCGGCCAGCCTTTACAGTAATGCTGATGACTTGCTGAAATATCTGCGGGCGCATATTGATGATTCACAACCAGGCGATCTCAGTGACGCCATTCAGGTGACGGAAAAAGTCTATTTCCAGCGAAAAATAGAAGCGGCCAATATTGCCTGGGTCACGGATTATAAAGATGGCCAGATTATTACTTACCAGGTCGGTTATATCGGCGGCTATTCCAGTTATATTGGTTTTGATAAGAAGCATAAAAATGCGGTAGTGGTTTTACAGAATACCTTCAACTGGAGCAATTACATTGGTCATGATTTACTGCTGAAAATGGCAATGGCGGATGACTATAAGGCAACCTGCGGGAAAGAGACGTTTTTCTCCTCCCCCGTTAAAGAGGGAGAAGCCCGGTGATCTATTCTGCCTGATGCACTGCAATATACCGCTCAAACTTCGCCGGTTTTAACTGGCTGAGATCCACCAGCACTAACCCGTCGATGCAGTTGTTGAATTCAGGGTCGCTGCCGAAATCAATAAACTGCACACCACCGGTTTCGCAAAGCTCGGAATATTGTTTATACAACGCCGGAATGCTGCACCCGAGATTCGCCAGCAGGCGTTTCAGGCGCTGCAAGTCTTCCTGATAATCATCGCCGCAAAACTGTGCTAACACATCGGGCAGCGAAGCCGGATACGGACGTCGTGACGTCGCCAGCGGTAATGCCGGGGAGAAATACAGGCGGTAAAACGCCACCAGTAAATCACGGGCGGGCAGCGGCATTCCGCCGGAAATCGACACCGGACCAAACAGATAACGGGTCTGCGGATATTTCGCCAGATACGCGCCGATGCCGAGCCACAGATAATCCAGCCCGCGCTTTCCCCAGTAGGCGGGCTGAATAAAGCTGCGCCCGAGTTCGACACCCTGCGCCAGAATCGGGTCCATCTGATGGCCATAGTGGAACAGGCTCTGGCTGTAGATCCCGTTCAGCCCTTTGCTGGCGACTTGTTCTGCGGTCGGGATGAACCGGTAAGCACCGACAATTTCCAGCGCCTGCGGATCCCATAAAACCAGGTGATAATAATCATCATCATAGCCGTCGAGATCACGGCGGCGACCACTGCCTTCGCCCACGGCGCGGAACGCGATTTCGCGCAAACGCCCCAGCTCGCGCAAAATCGGCACAGTGTCTTCACCGTGACGACGATAGAGGTAAATCATTTTGCCGTCCGGCGTGTTGCCCAGCACTTCGCTGGCTTCCAGCGCGTGTTTTAGTACCGCACGGTTTTCCGCACGGGCAATCGACGTTTCGGTGTGGAACAAACCCGGCTTGCCAGCGCCGAGGCGGTAAAGGTGTTTACGAAAACGCGCTGCCAGATCGCCCGCCTGCATTTGTCCATCGTGCCAGCTGGTATACGGAATGCGCGCACCGATTTTAAGCGTCAGGCTGTTGCCGCGCTGGCCGAACATTTCATGTACCAGTAAAAGCGTACTGAGCGGGCGGTAAATCATAGAACTGAGATAAAACAGCGCGCTGTTGCTGCCACTGATATGCACCGGCACCACCGGTGCACGGGCTTTGGCGGCGAGGCGGATAAATCCGGTGTGCCATTTTCCGTCGCGCACGCCTTTCGAACTCATGCGGGATACTTCACCTGCGGGGAACACAATCAGCACGCCCTGATTCTCCAGATGTTCCTGCATCTGTGTGACCTGATTGCGCCGCGTGCGGTTGCCCATATTATCCACCGGGATCATCAGGCTGCCGAGCGAAGACACCAGCGACAGCAACTGATTCGCCACCACTTTGACATCCGGACGTACCGACGCCACCGCATGTAATATCGCCAGTCCGTCCAGCGTGCCAATCGGATGATTCGCTACGATAACTACCGGGCCGTAGCTCGGGATCTGCTCCCGGTCGCGCTCGGTCAGTTCACAGCGGATATTAAAATGTTCAAGTACCTGCTCGGCCATATCAATGCCTTTCAGGTGCGGATACTGATCGGCGAAACGGTGAAACTCTTTTTCGCGGAACAGGATTTTTAACAGTTTGCGTTGCCAGGAAGGGGTTTTCTGCTGCGGGTCGAGATCCTGAAACAGGGTATCCATGCTGAACATAGGATGTCCTCCGGTTGAAGTCTCCCGACCATAATCAGCGCGCATGACAGTGATGTGTCACTTTGATGGCAGTACGGGGAAGCCTGAGTAAAACAACGGTTCAATTTGTTGCGAAAGCAAGCTATTGCTAATAAAGTCAAACACTCATTTACGGCTTCGTAACATGCCAGAACCCTTTTTTGTGAGACGCGACTTTCCATGCCTGACGCTGCTTCGCCCGACCTGACTGCCACCAGTCCGTCAAAGACCACGCTGCGAATTCTCTCGATTCTGGTGTTCAATTTTGCCAACTATCTGACCATCGGCCTGCCACTGGCGATCCTGCCGGGTTATGTACATGAGCATCTCGGCTACAGTGCTTTCTGGGCGGGACTGGTCATCAGCCTGCAATATTTCGCGACGCTGCTGAGCCGCCCTTATGCCGGGCGTTATGCGGATAAAGTCGGGCCAAAAAGGGTGGTGATATTCGGGCTGAGCGGCTGCCTGCTCAGCGGCGTGTTCTATCTGCTGGCGCTGGGATTTGACGCCACACCGGCGGTCAGTCTGGCGTTGTTATGTCTCGGGCGCGTGATGCTTGGTGCCGGGCAAAGTTTTGCCGGAACCGGTTCGACGCTGTGGGGCATCAGCGTGGTCGGCTCCCTGCATATCGGCAAAGTGATTTCATGGAGCGGGGTGGTAACTTACGGTGCGATGGCGATCGGTGCACCACTCGGTGTGCTGATTTTCAGTTTCGGCGGCCTGACGCTGTTGTCGGTGTGCATCATTTTGGTGGCGCTGACGGCGCTCATCACCGCGTGGCGCAAGCCGCCGGTGGTCACAAAAGCCCCGGCGCAAATCCCGTTCCGCCAGGTGCTGGGGAAAATATTGCCTTATGGCATGATGCTGGCGCTGGCGTCCACCGGCTTTGGGGTGATTGCCACCTTCATCACCCTGTTTTATGCCGCAAAAGGCTGGCCGGGCGCGGCATTTTCCCTGACATTCTTCAGTGTGGCCTTTGTCGGCATGCGGCTGTTATTGCCCAACAGCATCAACCGTTTTGGCGGATTGCGTGTGGCGCTGGCCTGTTTTGTGGTGGAGATTGCCGGGCTGATTATGGTGTTTTTCGCCCCGACGGCGTGGGCAGCAATGGCCGGTGCTTTCATTACCGGTGTGGGTTTCTCGCTGGTCTATCCGGCGCTGGGCGTGGTGGCAGTCAAAAAGTTGCCGCAGGAAAATCAGGGCAGCGCGCTGGCGACCTATTCGGCATTTCTTGATTTATCTCTGGGGATTACCGGCCCGCTGGCCGGTGTGCTGATGGCGCAGGCTGGCATTGATGCGATTTATCTTGGCTCGGCGCTGCTGGTGCTGATGGCGCTGGCGCTGGTCGTCCGGTTGCTGTTACGTCAGCCTCCGGCTGAAACCAGCGCCTCCGTCAGTGCTGATTAAACCGGTTGCCGTACGCCACGGATGCGCCCCATATGCAGCGTATCCACCAGTTCGCCGTCGCGCATTGCGTAGCTCGGGCTGAGGCCTTCAACGCTGAAACCGAACTTTTTGTACAGCCCGATTGCGGCATCATTATCGGCATAAACCGTCAGCTCGACGCGGATCACGTGCAACCATTTGTCACATAACTCAAGGGCAGCAGCGATCAGCTTACTGCCGACGCCTCTTCCCTGAAATTGCGTATCCACACCAATGCCGAAAGTCGCCACATGACGGCGTCGCCACGGCTGCTCAACCATCAGGGTGAGATTGCCCACCAGTTTGCCGTCGATACACGCAACCAGCGCGAACCGGCCGGGTGCGGCATTGGCAAGGCGGTCTTCCCATAGCGTGGCAGGCGGATAAGGGAGTTGCAGGGTGTCGCTGTAAACAGGAACCTGAGCGTATAGGTGTTGAAGCGCCTCTGCATCTGCGGCTTCAGCGTGACGAATGACTATTTCGCTCATGGCGACACTCCTCTTTTTGTGGTTACTGTTTGAATATCCTCTACATTTATCAGGAATAGGAAAACTGTCAATCGAATGTTTGGTGAAAAAAACGCTTTACAAGTGCGAATGATAATGATTATTATTGCCATGCGTTCCGGGGATGGCCTCACACCAAGGTCAAACGGGTCCCCATGAATGCACGACATTGCTCACATTGCTTCCAGTATTACTTAGCCAGCCGGGTGCTGGCTTTTTTTTCTTCATATTTTGAGCTGTGGATGCGTTGGCTGCGCTCGCTCACCCCGGTCACATACTTGTGTATGCTCCCGGGGATTCGCTTGCTGGCCGCCTGCCCACAACTCAAACTATTTCGAAAAACTCCTTTATATCTTCTCCACAACTCAAACTATTTCTAAAAACACGTTAATTAGAAGAATCCCGCGTCAGGCAAGAATCATATTCTGCTGCCATATCACCCGATCTCCGGCGGGTGGTTGGGCGATGACGGTGCTGCCGGATAAACGGTTATTAAGGAACATCAGTGAACTGGCGGGTTGTGCGGCGACGTCGGTGAAGTCGAACGTTGCCTGCGTCAGGGTTGAGGAAAGAATATCGATTTGCTTTGGCGCAGTGCCGGAAAGCGTGAAGCCGACCTGATTAAACTGCGATGCCTGAACCGACAGTGTGGAGGATTTCAGCGTGAGCGGTGCAAATTCGGTGGTGGCATTAAACGTACAGCGGACAAAATTCACCGGCGCCGTGCTGTCAAATGAATGCCCGTTGATGTCATTAAATACCGTATCGGTAAAGGTGATGGCGGCAGTGACGTTGCTTTGTACTACCGGCGCGCCGTCCTCCTGCAGGGAAAACTGACACTGACGAATAACGTTCGGGCGCGCAGCGCGTTGCGATGCCTGGCTGATAATCAGGGTGCGGTCAGCGGTACAGCCGGTCATCTGCAAACCGTCGGCATTCACCCACAACATCCCGGACTGCGGGATAGTCTCGTTGGTGATCACCACCAGATCTTCCAGCGTCAGTTCACTCACGCCGGAGCGGGCGACAAACCACGGACAGACGTGCTTACGTACATTGATACGTTTGGCGCTGCCTCCCCAGGTGGCACCGGAATTGGCAAAGGTCATCAGGCCGGAATTGCCGGTATAGGTGAGATCATGTTCGTACTGACCGTGAGTCACGAACGGGCCTTTTTCCGCGCTCTGTCCGCTGGCGTGACAATTCTCGACCAGGCAATATGCCGACGCCGTGAAATCATTTAAATGCCGCGCGTTCGCCACGCTGCAATCACTGACATGTCCATACAGACAATAGATTTGCTGTGTCAGATATCCGGCACCGCCAAAGGCGGTATTCGGCGGATTAATAAGAGAGCACTGCTGCGTCAGATAATGGGTATTCCAGCGGCGCATCACCACCGGCCAGAAAGAACCTGTCGAATGGATCCCCTCGACATTGGCATATACCGCGTATTCAAACGCCACCGGATGGCTGCCGGTGATCTGATCAGCCCCCGCCCCGAAGAACTGCATATTTTTGATGGTGACGAATGCGACCGGTTCGACTTTCTGCCAGCTGATCACCCTGCCAGCCAGCAGTTCCCAGCCGTTGTAATAGCCAATCTGAATATGCGTGCTGTCAGGAATCGCGATGATTTCCACCAGCTTTTGCAGCTCGCGTTCCGCCGCGCCTTTCACCGGTGCAACCTGCACTGCATACCAGTCGCCCACGCTGAACAGTGACGAATCCGCGACCGGGAAAATATCCGTTTGCTCCTGCAACGTTTCAGTCAGCGTGAAGGAGACGGGGGTGCCGGTCACCGTGCCCCGGAAGAACAGTACGGCGGCAAACGGGTCATTGACCGGTGCGCTGGCAATGCCGGTGGTGAAAACCCGGTTGTTCTGGAAATCCAGGGTGATGTCTGAGCGTGAGAAACGATGGCGGCGCTGAAAAAGCAAATCTGAAAAAGCGAAGATCTGGCTGATGGCCGGGTCATTGACTAATGCATCCAGCGCATCGTCGGCGGGTTGATCAGCATTGAGAATACCGAAAGTGCGGAAATCGCCCACGCCCTGATGGATAAGCAGCCAGCGTCCGGTGTCCGAGTGGTCAGAAGGGATGACTGTGCCGTTATTGGCGGGCAGAACGCAGTTTTTGTCCCAGTGATAATGACCGCCACCGCCGTCACCGGCCTGAAAATAACCATTAACGAAGACATTATGATCCAGACGTATTTTATGATTCTTCAGCGCGGATACAGAATTGAACGTTTTCATGGTGAATCCTTTTAAGGCTCAGAGGTGAGCCACTTTATTTTGTTATATCTCCGTATTTTCAACCACAATATGCGGCCCTGTACTGGCTGGCACAACGGATCGGGTATTTATCATGATATTGTTCTGTTCAATAAAATAAGACGGACGGGAAAATGCCTTATCTGTGAATAACCGCTTACCGTGCGTGAATGTCACGTGATGCGCCTGATAATGATTAATGCCGGCGGTAATGTGAATATGAAGCTGATCGTCACCGGTCACTTCAGTTTGCATTGGGCCTAATCGCCAGGTCACAGGATGTTCGCCGGTCCGTGAAAGTAAAGGCCGGGAGGCCTGATCACTGGACAGTGTGGAATCACCATTAATAACGATTTTCTGAGGTTCATCAGCCGTTAAAATAAGGGACACATTTTCAAGACGGCAGGCGTTAAAGTTAACTTCTTTATTTTTAATTAACAGCGAGACATCTTTGTCCGTTCCTTTAAACTGGCAATGGGAAAAATACAGCAGCGAACGGCCATTAATGGAATTCCGGGCTTCGGCAGCAGGATGAGAAACAATAAACGGGTCATCCGGCGCCAGGTTACTGATAGTGGAATCATGGCGAGGATCCAGTACGAACCCGCAGTTTTCGAATACGTTCATTTTGATACTGCGCTGACTGTTTTGCAGTAATGTCAGTTCTCCGCTGAGGCTGCAGTTTTGCACCGTCAGTCCGTCGCAATTCAGGCGCAATATGCCGAGATTATCCTGTTCCACACTCCGGTAAATGTGCACATCCGTTAAGGTCAGATCAGTAACGTGCGTGTCGGCTGTCAGCATAGAACAATGGTGCTGGTTGATGACAATACGTGCCGCCGACTGTCCCCAGGGTTTGCCGGAATTGGCCAGTGTCAGGATGCCGGAGTTGGCCGTAAAATGCAGATCATGTTCATACTGACCGTGCGTGACGAAAGCACCGGAACTGTCACCGTTGCTGTGACAGTGCTTTACCACGCAGGAAGAGCTGGCGGTGAAATCGTTAAGATGCCGGGCATTGGATGCCGTACAGTCCGTAATCACGCCATACTGACAGTAAATTTGCTGAGTCAGATAGCCTGCGCCGCCCCAGGAAACCGAAGGTGGATTAGTCAGCGAGCATTGTTCGGTGCGAAAGAAGGTATTCCAGCGACGGAAAATGACTGACCAGAATGTCCCCTGAGCATGAACATTCAGAACATCGCAATAAATGGCATATTCGAAGGCGACCGGCTGGGAACTGCTATTAGCCAGCTGCCCCTCTGCGAAATAATGCATGTTCTGAATACAGACATTTTCAACCGGCGTGACTTTGCGCCAGTGCAGTTGACTTTGGGCGTCCAGCGCCCAGCCGCTTCTGTAATTGAGCCGGATATGCGTTTCATCAATGCATTCTGTCACCTGCACCAGTCGTTGTATTTTGCGTTCCCAGTGGCCGGAGACTTTGTCCGATTCCAGGCAATACCACTGGCCGACAGGATATAAGCTGCTGTCATCTACCGGATAGATTTCTGACAATAAAGGCAAAGGATCCCTGAGAAGGGATATTGATGTTTTTTCTTCTGCTATTCCCCTGAAAAAGAAAATAGCGGAGAGGTAATTATTTTTGGCATCTGCCAGGGTTTCCAGTCCTGTCGCGGTCACTGTCTGGCCATTAAAATCGAGGGTGATATTCGAACGGTTAAAGCGATGGCGCGACATGAAATTCAGCGAGGTATGTGCTTCAATCCGGTGAATAAGCGGATCACTGATCATCGCCTTCAGTGCCGCATCTGCAGCATTTTGTCGGTTAACTATACCAAACTGACGAAAATCCATGACGCCGTTATGTAATTGCAACCAGCGGCCTTTAGCGGATTTTAACGAGGAAATAACGGTGCCCTGATTGGTAATGCCGGTCACTTAAGGTGACCGGCATTGTTTTTTAAGGGATATTTTGACCTTTTTTCTCTCACTTCCCTCGCAT